>JAJTGG010000001.1:11835-80087 GCA_021299355.1 Lysobacteraceae bacterium | reverse complement strand
GCCCCTGCATCTGCGCCATCAGGCGCTGTTCATCGGCTACGCGCCGGCCGAAAATCCGAGAATCGCGGTGGTGGTGGTGGTGGAGCACGGTGGTTATGGTGCCAGCACGGCCGGACCGATCGCGCGCAAGATGATGGATGCCTACCTGCTGCCCAAGCCCGAACCGGTGGTTCCGGAGATCGCCAATGATTGAACTGCTCGCCGGGTTCCGTGATTTCATTGCACGTCTGCTGTCGCGCGTCGAAGCCCCGCTGATGGCGGCTTTGCTCGCACTGATGACGGTCAGTCTGCTGGTCCAGTCCAGTGCCGGTGACAATGCATTGCATGCGGTGCTGGCCCAGGGCGCACGCTTCGTGCTCGGCTCCGTCGCGCTTCTGCTTCTGGCCAATACCACACCCGCCACCCTGCGTTCCTGGACGCCATGGATCTATGCCGGCACGCTGTCGCTGATGCCCTATCAAAAAGACCGCATCATGGTGTTCCTGAATCCGGAAAGCGCCCCGCAGGGTGCCGGCTGGAACATCATCCAATCAAAAATCGCCATCGGCTCCGGTGGCTTCAGCGGCAAGGGCTGGGGCGAAAGCACCCAGGCGGCGCTCGACTTCCTGCCGGAGCATACGACCGACTTCGCGTTCTCGGTATTTTCCGAAGAGTGGGGCTGGCTCGGCGTACTGCTGGTGATGGCTTTGTACTTCTTCGTCATAGCGCGTTGCCTGTGGATGGCGATGCAGTCCAAGGATACTTATTCACGCCTGTTGGCCGGCGCGTTGGCGCTGACCTTCTTCATCTACATCGTGGTCAACGGCGGCATGGTTGCCGGCTTCCTGCCGGTGGTCGGCGTGCCGATGCCCCTGATCAGTTACGGCGGTACCTCCGCCGTCTCGCTGTTGGCCGGTTTCGGATTGATCATGTCCGCCTATTCCCACCGCAAATACATCGGCGACTGAACCTTGCCGATCCGTACCGAACGACCAAGCCCCTTAACCGCCCTGACTGGATGAACTCCGATGCTGCCACCGCGCGATGATCTGAATTTTCTTCTGTTCGACTGGCTGAATGCCCAGAACCTGACTGACATTCCACAGTTCGCGCATGCCGACGCCGACACCATGCAGGCCATGCTGGATGCCGGGCTGGCCCTTGCCGAGGCCGAGTTCCTGCCGCACGCGGCTAAGTCGGATGCCAATCCGCCGCAGATCAAAGACGGCCGTGTCGTGTTGATGCCTGAAATCACGCAGGCGCTTTCGGCCTACCGCGATGCCGGATTCTTCGGCATGGGTACGCCACTCGATGAAGGCGGGCTCGGACTTCCCTACACCCTGGTGGCGACTCTGGGCGGCATCTTTTCCTGCGCAAATGTGGCGACCAACGGCTATGCGTTCCTCACCAAGGCTGCTGCCAATCTGATCCGTGAGGTCGGCAGCGAAGACCAGAAGCGTCGTTATCTCCCGCCGATGGTCGAGGGCCGCTGGTACGGCACCATGTGCCTTTCGGAACCCCAGGCCGGCTCCAGTCTGGCCGACATCCGCACCATCGCCGAACCGCTTCCGGACGGGCGCTATGCCTTGCGCGGCAACAAAATGTGGATCAGCAGCGGCGACCATGAAATTTCCGAGAACATCGTGCATCTGGTGTTGGCCAAAATTCCGGGCGGTCCGGCGGGTAGCAAGGGTATTTCGCTGTTCATCGTGCCGCGGCGGCAGGTCGATGCAGACGGCAATGCGGGCGCGCGTAACGGCGTCACCCTGATTGGCTTGAACCACAAGCTCGGGACGCATGGCCAGGTCAACTGCCTGCTTGGCTTCGGTGAACCCGAGGAATGCATCGGGGAGCTGGTCGGTGCGCCGCACGACGGTCTGCGCGGCATGTTCGTGATGATGAATGAGGCCCGCATCGGCGTCGGCATCGGGGCCACCATGGGCGGTTATGCCGGTTACCGAGCGGCGCTGGCTTATGCCAAGGAGCGCCGCCAAGGCAGGGCCGTGGGCGAGCGCGATGCGTCTTCGCCGATGATTCCGATCATCGGGCATGCCGATGTGCGCCGCATGCTTCTGCGTGCCAAGAGTTATGTGGAAGGCGGGCTGGCGTTATGTCTCTATGCCGCGCGTCTTGTCGATGAAGCGAAGTCCGGTGGCGCGGTAGCGGCCGAATCCCAGGCACTGGTCGATCTGCTGACGCCAATCGTCAAGGCCTGGCCGTCGGATTATGCGCAGGAAGCGAACTCCATCGCGATACAGGTGCACGGCGGCGCCGGGTATACGCGGGATTTTCCGGTCGAGCGCCTCTGGCGCGAGAACCGCATCAATGCCATTCATGAAGGTACCAACGGCATCCAGGCCATGGACCTGCTTGGCCGCAAACTTCTGGGCGATGGCGGCCGTGCATTCGCCATGCTGTCCGCGCGTGTCGAAACCACGCTTGCCGCCGCCCGCAGCGATGACGCACTCGCGCCGTTAGCTGATTTTCTGGCAATGCGATGGGCGAATTTCGCCCCCGCCGTGCAGGCCGCCGGTGCGGCGGCGCGCACCGACATGGACATGGCGCTGGCCAATGCCTATCTTCTGCTGGATGCGATGGGGCATGCCATCGTCGCCTGGTTGTGGTTGGATCAGGCATTGACCGCATCGCGGTTGCTGGCCGATGCCCGTGGTCCGCGCCTATCCTTGCTGCAGGGAAAAATCGCTGCTGCGCATTATTTCATCACCTGGGAGCTTCCGGCCAAGGACGCTCAACTTGTCCGCTTTGCCGCGCTCGATCCGCTCTGCCGGGATCTCGATCCGGATTTACTTTGAGTTCACGCCAGACGCATTACGGTGGCAAATGAACTGTGGTAATTTGGAATCGTGCACTGAGTGAACAAGGAAACAGGACATGAAGAAAATCTCTCTGCTGGTGATGACTCTCGCACTGGCCAGCTGTAACGGTTCGCCGGTCAAGCAGGCTCCGGCACCGACAGCGCCGCTTCCGGTTCCCGCACCAGCGCCAATTCCGCCGCTGGTCGAAAGCGAGCCGTTGAGTGCGGATCTGCAGACGCGCAAGCAGCAGTTCATCGCCGATACCGCGAAGAAATACGGCATTCCCGAAGCTGAAATCCGCGCTATCCTGACCAAAGCGATTTACCGGCAGTCCATCGTCAATGCCATGTCCCGTCCGGCGGAATCGACCCGGACCTGGGCGCAATACCGCCCCATCTTCCTGACCGAGAGCCGTATCCGGCAGGGTCGTGCCTATTTTGCCGATAACCGCGTCAGCGTCGAAGAGGTTGCCACAAAGAGCGGCGTGCCTTCTGAAATCATACTGGCCATCATGGGGGTAGAAACCGGATGGGGCGGCAATATGGGCAGCCATAATGTCCTTGATGCCTTGTATACCCTGGCGTTTCATTACCCAATCATCAACGGTAAACCTAATCCGGCACGTTCCGCATTCTTCACCGATGAACTGGGCCAGCTGTTCGCGCTGACGCGCGAGGAAGGATTCGACATCCATGCCTTGAAAGGCAGTTACGCCGGCGCCATGGGCCTGGGTCAGTTCATGCCATCGAGCTACCGGAAATATGCGGTGGATGGCGATGGTGATGGACGCCGTGACCTTTTCGGTTCGAAGAAAGATACTTTTGCGTCCATCGCCAATTACTTCAACGGCTTCGGCTGGCAGACCGGCAAGCCGGTGTTCGTACGAGCAGCTGCAGCTCCGGGTGCTGCACCGTATAAACCGGAAAACTGGGAAGCGAAGTTCACCTTGTCCGAACTTGCATCCCGTGGATATGCCCCGGTCCGTCCTGTGCAGAACCTGCCATCAACGCTGCTGACGCTTGAAGGCGTGCAAGGCACCGAGCATTGGATCGGTTTCAAGAACTTCTGGGTGATTACGCGCTACAACCGCTCGCCGATGTATGCCATGGCGGTCTGGCAGCTGTCGCAGGAAATCGCGCAGCGGTCCTACGGTGCGCCTGAAGATTCTTCCGTCACCCCACAAGCACCGGCCGGACGATGACGGCATCGAAATACGCACCGTTACTGGCGCTGATGCTCGCGGCCTGCAGCAGCGCGCCGCCACGTCCTGAAGTGCCGGCGCCGTCTGCATCAAAACCGCCACAGGCACAGGTACCGGCGGTGACTCCACCCCTGCCGGACACCGCGGACGAAGCCGAACGCAACAATGCGCGCGTCTGCCGTCAGGTGATGCAGCATGATGAACGCAATTACACTAAAGGTGGTCTCTACGCGCCCGGTGTTGCCGACGCCCATCCGGATGGTGAACTCGATGTCAGTTTGCTGAAAGAACCGGTGCCGCGTATTGAGCCGAAATCAAGAGGGGGTAACCGATCGCCCTACAAGGTCTTGGGCCGCAGTTATTACGTGCGTGATTCGGCGGAAGGGTACAAGGAACGCGGCGTCGCCTCCTGGTACGGCACGAAATTCCACGGGCGCACCACCTCCAACGGCGAAATCTATGACATGTGCCAATTCAGCGCCGCACACAAGTCCTTGCCACTGCCGAGCTTCGTCCGGGTGACGCGGCTGGATACCGGGCAGTCGGTGATCGTGCGCGTCAACGATCGCGGTCCCTTCCATGAAGGCCGGATCATCGATCTGAGTTTTGCGGCGGCCAGCAAGCTCGGCATCAACCGCCTCGGAACGGCAAAGGTGGAGGTCGAAGCCGTCAGCAATCTTGAGGATTTGGCTCCCGTCGCGGTCGTGGAAGCGCCGGAAAGTGAAAAGCGCTATCTGCAGATCGGTTCCTTTGCCAGCGAGGATAATGCCAAGGTCCTGAAGGAGCGCTTGCGCGATCTATCCATCGATGCCGCCTTCATCCAGAAAGCACGGACTGAGCAGGGGCTGGTCTGGCGGGTCCGCATCGGTCCCTTGAATAGTCTGGAAATCTCGCGGATTCAGCAGTTATTGCAGGAAATCGGTCTACAGGGAGTCCGTGTCGGGTCCGAATAGGCTTAAAATGGCGGGGCATCAACCCCCATTTGGAGCTTCCATGCGATTCCCCCGTTTTCTTGCGGCCAGCGCTACTCTGTGTGCCGTGGCTTTCGCCGCCGCGCAATCCGTTCCGGTGCCGAATGCGGCCCCGTCAAATTCCGTGCAGATTCCAGCTGCACCGGCACCGGCCGGCGCTTCGGCTTGGCTGCTGATGGACTTCAGCAATGGCCAGATTTTGGCTGGCGCCAATCCGGATGCCCGCGTGGAACCGGCCAGCATTACCAAAGTGATGACATCCTATGTGGTCGCCGCCGAAATGAAAGCCGGCAAGATCAAGCGCACCGATCAGGTGCTGATCAGCGAAAACGCCTGGAGCGGCGGAGGCGGCGGTACCGATGGATCCACCAGCTTCCTGCCGCTGGGCAGCATGGTCAGCCTCGATGAACTCGAACGCGGCATGGTCATCCAGTCCGGCAATGATGCCGCCATCGCTTTGGCCGAACATATTGCCGGCTCGGAAACGGCCTTTGTGGAACTGATGAACACCTATGCCAAGAAAATCGGCATGAATAATACGAACTTTGCCAATCCGCACGGTCTTTCCGATCCGAATCATTATTCGACCGCCCGTGATCTGGCGCTGATGGGCCGCGCGATGATCCGTGATTTTCCGGAAGCCTATGCTTACAACAAGATCAAGGAATACACGGTCAACGGCATCCGCCAGCACAACCGCAACGGCCTGTTGTGGAAGGATACTTCGGTCGACGGCATCAAGACCGGACACACCTCGGCCGCCGGTTACTGCCTGCTGGCTTCGGCCAAGCGCGGCGAACAGCGCCTGGTGTCGGTTGTCCTCGGCATCCAGACCGATTCCCAGAAACAGGGCTTCGATCTTCGCGAGAACGGCAATCTGGCATTGCTGAACTGGGGTTTCCGCTTCTATGAAACACGTACGCTGTATACGCCGGATAAAGTCATCGCCTCGCCGCGTGTCTGGAAAGGCAAAGATAATACCGTGGCCCTGGCCGTGGCCATGCCGTTCAGCGTCTCGTTGCCGCGCGGCAAGTTCGATGCACTGAAAGCTAACATCGATCTGCCCAAGCACGTCATCGCGCCGCTGGCCGCCGGCCAGAAAGTCGGCACGCTGAAAATCAGTCTCGACGGTAAAGTGGTTGCGGAAGCGCCGCTGGTTGCCAAAGTTGCCGTGGCTGAAGCCGGCTTCTTCGGACGGCTGTGGGACGGTTTCCTGATGTGGTGGGATAACCTGTAACCGTGAGACACAGTGAAATAAAAAAAGGCCGGATTGCTCCGGCCTTTTTCTTTGCCCGAATGGCTTACTTGCCCGGAGTCGGAGATGCAGTCAGGCCGCGGCGTTTCAGCAGTGGCTGGATGTCCGGAGCGCGGCCGCGGAAATCCTCGAACAGCTTCATCGCATCTTCGCTGCCGCCACGTGACAGCAGGGTCTTGCGGAAGTGATCGCCGTTCTCGCGTTTCAGCCCGCCGTTTTCCTTGAACCACTCTACCGAGTCGGCATCCAGCACTTCGCTCCACAGATAGGAGTAATAACCGGCCGAATAGCCACCGATGATGTGGCTGAAATACGTGGTGCGGTAGCGCGGCGGAACTAGGGCCAGATTGATGCCGGCTTCATCCAGGGCTTTGCTTTCAAACGCCAGGACGCCATCGACACCGGGAAGTTGGTCGGCAGTTTTCTGATGCCAGGCCTGGTCGATGATGGAAGCGGCCAGGTATTCGGTGGTGCGGAAGCCTTCGTTGAACTGGGCGGCGGCCTGGACCTTGTCCAGCAGCGCCTGCGGAATCTGCACGCCGGTCTGGTAATGCTTGGCGTAGTTGCTCAGGATGGCCGGATCGGTGGCCCACATTTCGTTGACCTGCGAAGGGTACTCCACGAAATCGCGCGGTACCGATGTGCCGGAGAAGCGCGGGTATTTCACGTCCGAGAACATGCCATGCAGCGCGTGGCCGAATTCATGGAACATGGTGGTGACTTCATCGAAGGTCAGCAGGGTCGGCTCGCCTTTCGGCGGCTTGGGCACGTTCAGGTGGTTGGCCACCACCGGCGTATTGCCGGTCAGTCGGTTCTGCGACACATAAGCGTTCATCCAGGCACCGCCGCGTTTGTTATCGCGCGCATACATGTCGGCGATGAACAGGGCGAGATGCTTGCCGTCGGCATCGAACACTTCGTAGACCGTAGTGTCTTCGTGGTATTTCGGAAGATCATCGCGGCGCTTGAAGGTCAGGCCGTATAGTTTCTCGGCGGCATAGAATACGCCGTTCTCAAGAACACTGGTCATTTCAAAATACGGACGCAGCTGCGATTCATCGAATGCATAGCGGTCTTTACGGACCTTTTCGGCATAGTACGACCAGTCCCAGGCGGCCAGCTGGAACTTGCCCTTTTCGGCATCGACCACTTTCTGCATGTCGGTCGCTTCTTTCTTGGCGTTTGCCACGGCAGCAGGTGCCAGACCGAACAGCATCTTGTTGACGGCGTCTGTGGTCTTTGCGGTGGCATCCTCCAACACGTATTCGGCATGGTTGCCATAGCCGAGTAGTTTGGCACGCTGGGCACGCAGCTTCACGATTTCGGCGAACACGGCACGGTTGTCGAACTGACCGCCCTGGCTGCCACGGGCAATCGAGGCTTTCTGGATGCGCTCGCGCAATGCACGGTTGTCGAGGGAGTCCAGCGCCGGCTGGCCAGAGGTGTTGAGCAGCGCAATGACGTACTTGCCTTCCATGCCGCGGGCCTTGGATACGGCGGCGGCGGCCGCGATGTCGGAATCGGACATGCCGGCGAGATCTTCCTTGCGGTCGACCACGATGGCGGCGGCGTTGACTTCCTTCTGCACATTCTGGCTGAAGGTGGTCTGCAGGCCGGCCAATTTGGCGTTGATGTCTTTCAGTATGGCTTTGTCTGTATCATTCAATTGCGCACCTTCGCGCACGAAATCGGTATGGTAGCGCTCAAGTAGACGCTTGGATTCAGCATCCAGTCCCAGACTGTCGCGCTGATCATGCAGCGCCTTGACGCGGGCATACAGTTTACCGTTCAAGGTGATGGCATCGGAGTAGGCCGAGAGTTTCGGGGCCAGTTCCGCCTGCAGCTTGAGCATATCCGGATTGTTGTTGGTGCCGATCAGGCTGAAGAATACGGTGGATACGCGGTCGAGCACCTGTCCGGATTTCTCCATCGCCACGATGGTGTTTTCGAAACTCGGTTTGGCCGGATTGTTGGCGATTTTCTCGATATCAGCCGCGCCCTCTTTCATGCCGGCTTCAAAGGCAGGACCGTAAACGGCATTGTTGATTTTGTCGAACTGCGGGTATTGGTAGGGCAGCGGGCTTTTCTGGAAGAACGGATTCATGGCTTGCGCGGATTCCTTGGTGGCAGCGGCCTGTGCCGATTCGGCGGGCAGGCCGATGCTGGCGGTAGCCAAGGCGAGGGCGATGGCGAGGGTGACGGGATTTTTCGACATGGGAAAGGACCTTTGGTGGATAATTTCCCGATTTTACGTGAAAGCGCGTTAATAAAATGTGCCGAAAGGCATATCCGGCCCGGTCCGGCCTTGGGTTTTGCCCGGATTGCCCCGATAATGACGGCATGACTACCGAAAAAACCCCTGAAAAGGGCTTCACCTTCCCGGGCGTGTTTGAAATCACGGCCTTGGGCAGCGCCGCCGCCCATCTGGAAACGGCCGTTCCGCATGAGCTCGAGCAGGCCGGCTTGACGGTACTGCATGAAACCGTATCCAGCCGCGCTTCCAGTGCCGGCCGCTTCGTTTCAATCAGCCTAAAGTTCAAAGCCGAAAGCCGGGCCGATTACGAGGCGGCGCACAACGCCCTGCGGGCCCACCCCGAGATCAAGTGGACGCTGTAAATCCGTCCTGGCAGATCCGCCGGCTTGGCATCCAGCCCTATCCGCCGGTCTGGGCGGCCCAGGAGCGGCATACCGCCGAACGCGGCGATGCCG
The DNA here is from genome assembly GCA_021299355.1 of Lysobacteraceae bacterium. Lineage (GTDB taxonomy): Bacteria > Pseudomonadota > Gammaproteobacteria > Xanthomonadales > Xanthomonadaceae > Arenimonas. Next base: position 71,156 of record JAJTGG010000001.1, on the reverse strand, counting down.
ACGGCCATGACGAACTCTGGCTGCTCCAGCACGAGCCGGTCTATACCTTGGGTCAGGCCGGCAAGCCCGAACATGTGCTTCTGCCGGGCGATATCCCGGTCATCCGCTGTAACCGCGGCGGTCAGGTGACTTACCACGGTCCGGGCCAGATCGTGGCCTATCCTTTGGTCAATCTTCGGCGTCTCGGCCTTGGCGTACGCGAGTTGGTGACCCACATCGAGCAGGCGCTGATTAATACCCTTGCGCACTGGGACATCGTAGCCGAACGCCGCGCCGGTGCGCCCGGGGTGTATGTCGGCACCGCCAAGATCGCCGCGCTCGGCCTGCGTATCAAGCACGGCTGCAGTCTGCACGGTCTGGCCTTCAATATCGCCATGGATCTGGCGCCGTTCCACGGCATCAACCCCTGCGGCTATGCCGGTCTGGAAGTGACGCAGATGCTAGAATTGAACCCTGCCGTGGGTCTTGATCAGGTCGAGCCCGTTTTGGTGGCGCAGCTCTCGCAGCAGCTGGGATTGTCCCCGGTCTGGATCGATGCGTTGCCGTCGGCATTCCTTTCCGAAATGTGAGTGGGTCATGTCCAAAGATAAAACCATCACCGCGCAGACTGTCACCAGCCTCGAGGCCGGGGTCAAGCAGTTAGGCGAAAGCAAAATCGCCCGCAGTCCGGTCAATTTTGCCGAGGCGCCGGTATTGCGCAAACCGAGCTGGATCCGCGTGCGCATTCCTTCCGGAAACGCCGTCGCCAAATTGAAATCGCAGCTGCGCGAGAACCATCTGATCACCGTCTGCGAAGAAGCCAGCTGCCCGAACATCCATGAATGTTTCAGCCACGGTACCGCAACCTTTATGATTCTGGGCGAGGTTTGCACGCGCCGTTGCAGTTTCTGCGATGTCGCGCATGGTCGCCCGAAGCCGCCGGACGCGTCCGAACCGCTGAATCTGGCTAAAACCATCGCCGACATGAAGCTGCGTTATGTGGTCATCACATCGGTAGACCGCGACGATCTGCGTGATGGCGGTGCCGAACACTTCACCCGCTGCATCGAAGAGGTCCGCCGTTTCAGTCCGGACATAAAGATCGAAATCCTGACTCCGGACTTCCGCGGCAAGGGCCGTATGGAACGCGCGCTGGAGCTGCTGAATCAATCGCCGCCGGATGTGTTCAACCACAATCTGGAAACCGTGCCCGATCTGTACCCAAATGTACGTCCCGGAGCCGACTACCAGTGGTCGCTGACCCTGCTCAAGCAGTTCAAGGCCGACAATCCGGGGTTGCCGACCAAATCCGGCATCATGCTCGGGCTGGGCGAAACCATGGAACAGGTGCAGCAGACGCTCCGCGATCTGCGTGCCCATGACGTCGACATGATCACCGTCGGCCAGTACCTGCAACCGACCCCGCACCACCATCCGGTGATGCGCTATTGGACCCCGGAAGAATTCGCCGAAATCGAAGCTTACGGGAACCAATTGGGTTTCACCCATGTCGCATCAGGACCGATGGTGCGTTCCAGCTACCACGCCGACCGTATGGCCATGGATGCCGGCTTCGTCGAAGCCTGACCCAACCAATGGCCCATGCTTTTCCCGCGCGATGTGCGCACAATCGCGGTAACTTACGAGGCAACCCATGAAAAAACGGATCGTTCTGGCAATCGCGGCACTGCTGCCTCTGGCTATCGCCTATGCGGCAACCCAGGGCGACACGCCTGTCGCGAAGGCGGAGCTTGCTCCGACCCAGGCCCAGGCCCAGGCCGGAACGCTCATGTACCTGCATCTGTCGGGCAGTGATTTCAGTTACCGTCCGCTGCCGCTGGACGATGATCTGTCGCGCACGATGCATGATAAATACCTCAAATCCCTCGATGGCAACCGGATGTTCTTCCTGGCCAGCGACATCGCCGGATTCAAGGTTTTCGAAACCAGGCATGACGATGCGGTCAAGGCCAAGGATTTCTCGACACCGTTCACCATGTTCAAGGTCTATCTTGCGCGCGTCGATGAACGCATCGCCTATGCCCGCAATCTGCTGAAAAAGGATTTCGACTTCACCGTGAAGGAGTCCTATCACTACGACCGCGAGGAAGTCCCTTGGGCGGAAGACAATAAGGCGCTTGATGAAATCTGGCGCCAATCGGTCAAGAACGACGTGCTGCGCCTGAAGCTGGCCGGCCGCAGCATGCCTGAAATCCGTACCACGCTCGATAAGCGCTACAGCGATCTTTCGCGTCGCATCCACCAGCTCGATGGTGATGATGTATTCGAGAACTACATGAATGCCTATGGCAATGCGATTGATCCGCACACGGCGTATTTCTCGCCGCGCAGTGCGGAGAACTTCGAAATGACCATGAAACTGTCGCTGGAAGGCGTCGGTGCGGTGCTGCAGCAGCAGGATGGCTACGTGCTGTTCCGCACCATCATGCCGGGTAGCCCGGCCGAGAAAACCGGAAAGATCAAGGCCGGTGACCGCATTCTGGCGGTCGGCCAGGGCGAAAGCGGCCCCATGGTGGACGTGGTCGACTGGTCCATCGACGATGTCGTGGCCAAAGTCCGCGGCGCCAAAGGCACCGTAGTGCGTCTGGAAGTGCAGTCCGGCGACGAGGGCGCCGACGGCACCCGTCAGATCGTGCGCGTGGTGCGGGACAAAATCAAACTCGAAGAACAGGCGGCCAGCAAGAAGATTATTGAGAGCGGCGGCAAGCGCATCGGCGTCATCGAGTTACCGGCGTTCTACCTCGATTTCGAGGCGGCACGTCGCGGTGACCCCGATGTCCGTTCGGCGACCTCCGACGTGCGCAAACTGCTGACCGAGCTCAAGACCGAAAAAGTCGACGGCGTGGTCGTGGATCTGCGCAGCAACGGCGGCGGTGCCTTGCCGGAAGCCATCGAGCTGACCGGCCTGTTCATCGACACCGGACCGGTTGTACAGGTTCGCAGCAGCAACGGCGAAATCGAAGTTGGCGGCGATACCGAACCCGGTGTGACCTGGTCCGGCCCGCTGGCGGTTCTGGTCAACCGTTCTTCTGCATCGGCTTCGGAAATCTTCGCCGCCGCCATCCAGGATTACGGCCGCGGCCTGATCATCGGCGAACCGACCTTCGGCAAAGGCACTGTGCAGAGCGTCATTCCTTTCGACCGCTACAAACGTACCAAGGATTTCAAACTCGGCGATCTGCACATGACCACGGCCCAGTTTTTCCGCATCAACGGCGGAACCACCCAGAATGCGGCGGTGAGTCCGGATGTCCCGTTCCCGGTGACCGTCGATGCCGGTGAATACGGCGAAAGCACTTTCGACAATGCCCTGCCATATACCGAAATTCCGGCAGCCAGCTACAGCCGTCTCGGCATGTTCAAGGCCATCAATCCGCAGCTGATTAGCCGTCACGAGACCCGCATCACCGGCGACAAGGAGTTCAGCTGGTGGATGCAGGATGTGGCCAGTTTCAAGGCCGACCGCGCCAAGAAAACGGTTTCCCTGAATGAACAGGAGCGTCTGGACGAGCGGGCGGCATTCAAAGCCAAGCGTGAAGCACGCGAAACCGAGCGTAAGGTCCTGGGTCTGAAGTCGGCCGGTCCGGACGATAATGATGATGGCCTGCAGGCCAATGAGCGCAAAGTCAGCGAGCAGATCGCCCAGGAAAATGCCGATAAGGAGCGTCCGGATCCGTTGCTGAATGAGTCCGCAGCCATTCTTGCCGATGCCATCGTTCTGCTGGAAGGCAGCAAGCCGCTGCTGACACAGGTGTTTCCGAAGTCCAATGCCGCCAAGACCTGGGCGCAGTAGTGCAGGATGCGGATAACGCCCCGGCCGTCACTAAGGCCTAGGTCGACAGCGGTTATGATTCCAGCTCACGCGTCTATGAAAGCGTCGCGGCCAAACTCGGCATGTTGCCGGCGGTTTACCGCAAATGCGGCGTCATCGCCTGCCAGCGCTCGCGGTTCTGCTTGATGCGGTCGCCTTTGCGGTTGAGATTCACGCTGCGCGGGGTAGCGGCTTCAGCCAGACCGGAAACAGCAAACAGGGCGGCGAGAAAGAGGGTGGGTTTCAACATTGCATTCTCCGCAAGAAGGCGAGGCACGCTGGTGTTGGCGTGTACGGGTAACAACGGCCGTACATCCCATCGGTTGACGGCAACGGATATCCGGTTGCCATCCATTCAGGAATTACTTGTTGTCGATGCGGATGCCCTTACCGGGGAAAGGGCGACTGCAGTCCTTCACCTTGGCCTTTTCCAGAAACGCCAACACGCTGCCGGTTATCAGTGTCTTTTCGCTTTCCGAACCGCCACGGCCGAAGGCCATATGATTGGCGCCGGTGATGACGCCCTGCCATTTGCAACCGGAAGGCATATTTTTGTAAGCCTCCAGACGAGAGCGCCAGTCGGTATTCAACTCCTTGTCTTCGGTGCCGGTCAATGCGTACACCGGCGCGGTGATGCCACGCCAGGCATTCTCCGGAAAGATGCGGCCGATACCCTGCGGCGACATCGCCACATAGGCATCGAAGTCGATGCGGGTGCGCAGGCCGAGTTTGTTTTCCGCGCCGGCGGCCAGCATGACCGTAGCGGCCCCCATGGAATGACCGACCAATGCCGTGAACGGATTTTTACAGCGGCCTTTCTGCCAGACCAGTGCGGCTTCGATATCCGCAAAGCGCCCACGGTAGGCGGCCGGATCGGTAATCAGTGCCGCCAATCCGGCCTTGATATCCATTCCCGGGATTTTCGCGCGCAGTGCCGCACGTCCGCTTTCGGCGTGGCCGAGCACCACGGCACGCCAGCCTTTGCTTTGTAGGAACTCCCCGAGATATGAAAGTCCGTTCTCGGAACCGCCGGCCCCATGGCTGAGGATGACCGTGCCGAGACAGACACCGACCGGTGCATAGTGCATGACTGGAGTTTTGATGCCATCGCTGCGCGGCAGCAGCAACCGTTCGGCGGCCGGAGTTATGAGCGGAATCAGAGCAAGGCAAAGCAGAACAGTACAGCGCAGTGCGGTCATAGCGAAACTCCAGCGGTGGTCCTGAATCAACGCCGCACTCCGTATTGCGTTGACATGCGGATCGAATCAGCCACGCAGTGCTGCCGTGACGGGAAGCCGAGCAGCGCGCACCGCTGGTGCCAGTCCGCCGAGAAAGCCGATGGTCAGCGCCCAGCTCAGGCCCTGCGCGACCAGGCCCGGGGTCACCGCGAAATTGAACGCGACCTGCGTGAAGCCGCCGCCGAGCGTGGATACCGAGTAGTCGTTGAACAGCACATAGGCGATTCCGGCACCGAGAACGCCGCCAAGCAGGGACAGGAACATCGCTTCCGCCATCACCGAGGCCACTACCGGTGCATTGCCGAAACCGAGCGCGCGCAGTGTTCCGATTTCCGCCGTACGCGCTGAAACCGCCGAGTACATGGTATTGAGCGCGCCGAACAGGGCGCCGAAGGCCATGATGACGGTAACGATGCTGGTCAGGAATCCGATTTGACGGGTCAGCCCGGAGGATTGCGAGGAGAAGTAATCTTTCTCGGTCTTCACTTCCACATTCAGCTGCGGGTCCGATTCCAGACGGCGCTTCAGATCCTTGAATGCATCGCGGTAATTCAGACGAACCACCACCGAAGACACGCCTGATCGGCCAAAGGCGCTCTGTACGGTATCCAGATCGGCCCAGAGTTCGGAATCATGGGCATCGCCGGATTCGAATACGCCGACCACATCCCAGTACGAACCGCGGAATTTCAGCTTGGCGCCGACCTGCAAACCATCGAATTGGGTGAAGGCGCCTTTGCCGACGATGATCTCGCGCAGACCGGGTTTGAAGCTGCGGCCCGCAATCAGTTTCAGCTCCGGACGCACCGTCAGTCCTTTCGACTCGACGCCGCGTAGCGACACGTTGGCGCCCGAACTCTGTCCCTTCCGCGGAACTTCGGTGATGACGATCAGTTCGCCTGAAGCCAGTGGCAGGCGATCGGCATGCCGGGCGATGGCCGGATCCTGTTTGATCAAGGTGGCCGCGCTGCGGTCGAGGAAGCTGGCCAGTTCGCCATTGGAGCCGCCGCGCAGCACGATGGCACGATTGGGATCGCCGGTGGCGGTCAGGGTTTTATTCAGTCCGGTCGACATCGACAGCATCGCCACCAGCACGCCCACTACGCCGGCAATGCCGATGACGATGACCAGCGAGGCGCCGAGCCGCTGCGGAATGCTTTTCAGATTCATCAGCACGATTTCACGGATCTGGGTCAGTGTGCTCATGTCAGCGTCCCGCCAGGGCATCGACGATTTTCAGATGCATTGCACGCAGCGCCGGCGGCAGCCCGACCACCAGCGCCAGGAAAACGGTGGTGGCCAGCGCGAACAGCCAGACGCGGGCATCGGCTTTTATCGGGTATTCCGGTGGCAGCAGCCCGGTAACCGCACTGGCCAGCAACAGCCCGAGCAAGGCACCGATGAAACAGAGCAGAAAAGATTCGGCCAATACCAGTCCCAACACCGTGCGGTCTGTGAAACCGAGACATTTCAGTACGGCCAGTTCGGGAATGCGCTCGCGCACGGCCTGACTCATGGTGTAGCCGGTCAAAATCAGGATGGTGAAGAACACCGCGCCGGAAATGGCATTGACGATGAAGCCGATGTCGCCCAGCTGCTTCAAAAAGCCGAGCTGGAATTCCTGCTCGCTCTGGGTTTTGGTTTCTTCCGAGGAGTTTTCGAACTTGCGGTCGATTTCGGCGGCGATGCGTTCGGAGTCCATCGGGTTCTTCACCCTTACCACGAATACGCCGGCCAGCCCGCGCGCGCGTTCACTGCGGCCTTCGTCGAACTGGCCGTAATTCAGATACATCAGATTGGCACGGTCGGTCCATTCCTGATCACGGCCTTCGAAGATGCCGACCAGACGCCACTGCCAGACCCGGCTGCCGTCGCGCTGGGTCCAGATGAAGGAGTTCAGCGGGATGATATCGCCGACTTTCCAACCGTACTTGTCGGCCAGCACCTTGCCGGCGATGGCGCCGTCCTGGGTCGAGATGAATGTGCGCCAGGCATCTTCATCCATCTTCCATTCCGGGTAGGTATCGCGTAGACGTTGCGGATTGACCGCGAATTGCGGGAAGAAATTCTTCGGGTCCTGGTAGACGCCGCCGAAGAACTGCGAATGACCGACATGCTCGACACCGGGAATGGCCTCGATCTGCGGCAGCAGACGCATCGGCAAGGGCTGGGTGAAGCTTATTTTGGCTTGGGTAATTAGCCGGTTGGCACCGAGGAAATCGGCGCCGCCGGACAGCACCGAGTTCACCGCCTGCAGCAGACCGATCAGCAGGAAAGCGGCCGACAGCGAGAGCAGGGTAAATGCCGTGCGGGTTTTCTTGCGCATCAAGGCGCCCCATACCAATGGCAGGTATTTGCGGATCATCTCAGTGACTCGGCTCGTCGACCAGACTGCCTTTGTCGAGGTGCACCGTGCGATTGGCGTACTCGGCCGCTTTCGGGTCGTGAGTGACCATCACGATGGTCTTGCCGAATTCGCGGTTGAGCTGCTGCAGCAGGGTCAGCACTTCGTCGGCGGTCTTGCGGTCGAGATCGCCGGTCGGCTCGTCGCAGATCAGGATGCGCGGATCGGACACTAGCGCGCGCGCGATGGCCACACGCTGCTGCTGGCCGCCGGACAGTTCGTTCGGTTTATGGCCGGCCCGGTCGGCGATACCGACCAGTTTCAGCGCAATGGAGGCACGATGTCGGCGTTCGTCTGCATCCATGTCGGTCAGCAACAAGGGCAGCTCCACATTCTTCTGGGCGCTCAACACCGGCATCAGGTTGTAACTCTGGAAAATGAAACCGACGGTGTTGGCACGCCAGGCGGCCAGTTCATTACCGCCCAGATCGTCTATGCGTTGCCCGTCGATGGTCAGCACGCCGCTGGTCGGCGAATCGATGCCGCCGATCAGGTTCAGCAGGGTGGTTTTGCCGGAACCGGAAGGGCCCATCAGTGCCACGAAATCGCCTTCCGGAATATCCAGATTGATGCCATGCAGCACTTCCAGCACCTGCTTGCCGCGCACATAGGCCTTGGTCAGCTGGCGGATTTCGACCAGCGGGAACAGGCCATCGCTGTCGTCACGTCCGCTCATTGACCGGCATCTGCCTTGCGGACGACCTTGGTGCCGTCTTTCAGTTCCTTGTCGGGTGCGGCCACCAGCGAATCGCCTTTGGCCACGCCTTTGCTGATCCGGCTTTCACTGTCATTACTTTCGGCCACGGTCACGGCGGTGCGCACGGCCTTGCCGTCCACGATGGTGAATACGAAAGCGGCGTTGCCGTCCTTGAGCACGGCGCCGTTAGGCACCCAGTAACCGGTCAGGGGTTTGTCATCGGTTTTGGCTTCGAGGAAGCTCACGCGCACGCCCATGTCCGGCACGATGCGCGGATCCTTGCTGTTCAATGCCACACGTACTTTCACCGTGGCCTTGGAACGGTCGGCGGTCGGCACGATGGCGATCACCGCGCCGGGAATCTTCCAATCCGGGTAAGCATTCAGTACGGCCTGCACCGGCATCTCCGGCGTGACCCGGCCGATGTAGGCTTCGTTGACATCGACCTGTACTTCCAGCGAGTCCATGTCGACCAAGGTGCCGATGCCGGTGCGGATCGAGCCGCCACCGCCGGAAATCGGCGAGATCATTTCACCCGGCTGCGCGGCCTTGGCCACGATCACGCCATCGAAGGGCGCGCGGATGACGGTGTTGTCGATGTTCAGTGCCGACACGCCGAGCTGATCGCGCGAGACGCTGACCGATTTCAGCAGGCTATTCAGGCGCGCGGCGCGCGAGTCACGCTCGGCTTTGGCGGCATCCAGCGCCTGACGGGAAACCAGCTGTTTGGCGCCGAGCTCGCGGTTGCGGGCATAGTTGCTCTCGGCCAAAGCCAGCTGCGCGCGCGCTTCAGCCAACTGCGATTCACTGGAGGCTAATTGCGATTGCGACAGGCGGTACTGGGCGTCGGCGTCCTGCACATCGAGGCGGGCGAGTATTTCGCCGGCTTTGACGCGCTGCCCTTCCTCGATGTAGACCTCTTTGACCTTACCGGTGATTTTCGAAGAGACGGTAGCGATACGGCGTGCGGTCACGTAGCCGGAGGCATCCAGCACCGAGGCCGGACCGCTTTCCGCGGCTGAGCGCGGATTGACCGTTTCCACTTCCAGCGCCTTGCCGCCGCGCAGCAGCAAAATAGCTGCAACGATAACCACCAGGGCGCCGACGATCCAAGGCCAGTGCCGTTTCTTTTTCATTGCTGTGCTGCCACTGCGATTTATTTTCAGTTGGTTGAGCAATTCATCAGGGCGGTTCATACGTTGGTCCTTGGCGTGATGGCCATTATTCTGTCATTGACTCAGGAATCGGTGGAGTGCCGGTGGTCATATTTTTTCTGCAGGAAGCGGAACGCCGCACGCAGGCCCTGGGCCTCGCCACCGGCCGGTTTTCCGGGGCGCTCGGAATCGTTCCAACTGTACACATCCAGATGCGTCCAGGCGGTGCCGGCGGGCACGAAACGCTGCAGGAACAGCGCGGCGGTCATGCAGCCCGCCATTTTACTCGGCCCGGCATTGGCCAAATCGGCCACGTTGGATTTCAGGTAACCGAGATAGGGTTGCCACAAAGGCAGTTGCCAGAGCGGGTCATGCTCGGCTTCACCGGCTGCCAGATAATCACGGGCCGTTTCCGCATGATTGCTGAACAGCACCGGTAGATCCGGTCCGAGCGCGATGCGGGCAGCGCCGGTCAGGGTCGCGAAGTCCATGATCAGTTCCGGCTTCAGTTCGCCTGCCAGCGCCAAGGCATCGGCCAGTACCAAGCGGCCTTCGGCATCGGTGTTGTCGATTTCAACGCTCAAGCCCTGACGTGTGGTAATGACATCGCCGGGGCGGAAGGCATTGCCGGCGATGGCATTTTCAACCGCTGCAATCAGCAGGGTCAGCCGTACCGGTACCTTGTTCTGCATCAGCAGTCGGGCCAGGCCCAATGCGTGCGCCGCGCCACCCATGTCTTTTTTCATGTTGCGCATGCCATCGGCCGGTTTGATGTCGAGGCCGCCGGTATCGAAGCAGACACCTTTGCCGCACAGCACGACATGCGGATGCGTGTCATCGCCCCAGTCCAGACGGATCAGACGCGGTGCCCGGTGCGAAGCCCGGCCGACCGCATGGATGGTGGGGAAGTTCCGTGCCAGCAGCTCTTCGCCGCGGATGCAGGATATGTCTGCACCGAAGCGTTCACCGATGCCGCGTGTGGCCTGCTCCAGCTCGTCGGGCCCCATGTGCTCGGTCGGCGTGTTGATCCAGTCGCGCACGTCCAGACTGGCGGCGAGAATGCTTTCGGCCAGCGCACTCTGGTTTTCGATGTACAGCATTGCCGGTTCTGTTTTGGCCAGATAGCGTTCAAAACGATAGGCGCCGAGCCCCCAGCCCAGCAGCAGATTATCGGCGCTGAGTGCGGCGGTGGAATCGGTGCTGCGATGATAATGGCCTTTCGGCAGCAGTTTCGGTAGATGCGCGATTGCATACGGCGTATCGCCACCGATCACGGCGACAACCCGCTGGCATTGCCCGCTGGCCTCCGGCAACAACGCGAACTGCGTGGCATGGCCCTGGAACGATTGTCCTGCCAGCCAATTCCGGGTGAATTCCGGTTGCGCCGCCAGCCAGGCAGGGTATTGTTCGGCCGAAACGAATTCTATGGCCCGTGATTGCGGGTGCCGTTCGGTCGATATGCCTTGCGCAGATAATGCCAGGGTCATGCAGATACCTCTTCCAGCCGTTCGGCCAGTTGCTGCAGGTCGGTGATGGTGAGATGCGGTGGTGTGATTTCCGACGGCCAGACCGCGCCGGTGCGGTTGATCCAGACCGACTGGAAGCCGGCGTCGTGTGCGCCCTGAACATCCAGCCAGGGATCATCGCCGACATGCAGGATGTACTGCGGGGCGATGCCCAGCGCTTGGCTGGTGGCTTCGAAGATCGGCGGATGCGGCTTGGCGGTACCGACCTCCCGTGCGGAAATGCAACCGGTGAAATAGTGGCCGATGCCGGTGCGGCCGAGGTCGGCGTTGCCGTTGGTCAATCCGATCAGCGGAAAGCGCGCCGCCAATCTGTCCAGTGCCGGCAGGCAGTCGCTGTAAAGCGTGACATCGTTGCGTGCACGGAAAAAGGCATCAAACGCCGGTTCGATGAGATCATCGCTTTCGCCGCTGAGATGGAAGGCATGCTGCAAGGACAGTTTCCGCTGCGCGGTGAAATCGTGCGCGAGTTCCGGATGCGCCTGCGCGATCTGCTCGCGCAGATGGCGCATCGCCTGAACCGGAAACTGCTCGGCCGCCGCTGGCGCATGCACCAGCAGGAATTCGTGAAGCGCCGCCTCGGCACGCTCGATGATCGGCCAGATCGGCCAGAGGGTATCGTCCAGATCAAGGCTGATGGCTTTTACGGTATGCATCCCAATAGCATACCGCGCATCGGCGTACAAACTGCGTGTTTTTAGCGCATTTGCAGGTAGCCGGTTTGCCGGCCGCGCGCCAAGCCCAGCTCCAGACGCTGTGGATTCTGCGAAAGCTGCGCACGCAATACCGCCAGATCGCCGACCGATTGGCGGTTGACCACCAGGATGCGGTCACCGGCTTCCAGACCATTGCGTTCGGCGCGGCTGCCGGCCACCACTTTACTGATGATGACGCCGCGGATGCCGGTCTGCCGGTAGCGTTCCGGGGTGTCGATCAGTACGGCACCGGCCAGCCGGGCATCGAGTTGGCCCGCATCCAGTTCCTTCGGTGAGGCCTTCAGCTGCGCACTGACGACAAGACGCTGGCTATCGCGCACCAGTTCCAGCCTGACCGGTACGCCGAGTGGCAGCAGGCCTTCCAGATTGCTCAGGGTGTCGGCGCCGTCGATGCGTTGGTCGTTGGCTTTGACAATGACATCGCCGGGGCGGATGCCGGCGGCTTCGGCCGGACTGCCCCGGTAGACGCGCGTCACCAGGGCGCCGCGGGTAATCGGTTCGGCCTGGGTCTGTGCGGTTTCGGCATCCAGACCCAGTGTGCCCCGTCGGACCTCGCCGAAGGCCATCAGCTGACGCATGATTTCCTTGGCCAGGTTGGAGGGAATCGCGAAGCCCAGACCGATATTGCCGGCGGCACTGCCGCGCGGATTGAAACTTGCGACATTGATGCCGACCAGCTCGCCGTTCAGATTGACCAGCGCGCCGCCCGAATTGCCGGGGTTGATCGAGGCATCGGTCTGAATGAAATTCTGGAAACCCAGGCCCTGTAGGCCGCTGCGGCCTACGGCCGAGACGATGCCCGAGGTGACGGTCTGGCCCAGACCAAAAGGGTTGCCGACGGCGACCACGTAATCACCGACCCGTAGTTTGCTGGAGTCGGCGACCGGCAAGGCCACCAGATCCTTGGCCGCGATGCGGATGACTGCGATGTCGGTGTCGGGGTCGGAGCCGACCGGCTGCGCTTCGAAGGTGCGGCCGTCGGACAGGCTGACCGACACTTCATCGGCGCCCTCGACCACGTGGTTGTTGGTCAGGATCAGCCCGCGTGCGGCATCCACGATGACGCCCGAGCCAAGGGACTGAGCGATGCGCTCCTGCGGGTAGCGGCCGCCGCCGAAAAAATCGGCAATCGGATTGTTTACCCGGACCCGCTGTTTGGTGTAGATGTTCACCACCGAAGGCGTCACTTTGGCGAGCATCGGCGCCAGTGTGGGCATGGGTTGCGCGTTGGCTGGTGCCGCTGCCTGGGCGTCCGGAATCATCCACAGGTGCTCCGAGGCCGCACTTTTCGCGTTATCTGACTGATTTGAAAAATAAAAACCGGCAGCCAGTGCGCCCGTCGTGGTACACAACGTCGCCAAAGCCAAGGTACGCAAGGGGAGAGTCATGGGGGTTCCTGCCGGGGGTCTGGAGTGCAGTATAACGAAGGTGAAAAAAATTGGTGATTCACGACGTGGTTTCACGTCAGCAGAACGAGTCTATCTCACTGTAAGTTAAAGAAATATGAACATCAGGACAGGTTAAAATTTCGTGTTGACAGGCCGTTTCAAGACGGTTAATGTAGGGGTTTGAAACACAAGATGTTGTGTTTTTATAACGAGAAACCCCAATATGTAGTGAGGGGTGACAGGTGATGGCTGTAAAGCTTGAATTATCATGGAGATAAGTTGGATATGAGTACACCCCGATTGGAAGCCGTTCCCGCCAGCGTTCAAACCCCGCACGACGATGCGCTTCCGCTGCAACCGGCCTCGCTGGATATCTGGGATAAAAAATACCGACTGAAAGCCAAAAACGGCATGCCGGTCGATCAGACCATCGACGATACCTATCGCCGGGTTGCCAAGGCGTTGGCGGAAGCCGAACCGGATGCCGAACGCCAGGCGTACTGGAATGAACGCTTTCTGTGGGCATTGCGTCGCGGTGCCATTCCGGCCGGCCGCATCACCTCCAATGCCGGTGCGCTGGAACATAAGCCGGCCACCTCCACCATCAACTGCACGGTCTCGGGCTCGATTCCCGATTCGATGGACGGCATTCTCGACAAAGTGCATGAAGCCGGTCTGACCCTGAAGGCCGGTTGCGGCATCGGTTATGAATTCTCGACCCTGCGTCCGCGCGGCGCCTATGTGTCCGGCGCCGGTGCGCACACTTCGGGTCCGCTGTCGTTCATGGATATCTACGACAAGATGTGCTTCACGGTGTCGTCTGCCGGTGGCCGCCGCGGCGCCCAGATGGGCACCTTCGACGTGTCGCATCCGGACGTCAAGGAATTCATCGGCGCCAAACGCGAAGATGGCCGCCTGCGCCAGTTCAACCTGTCATTGCTGATCACCGATGGCTTCATGGATGCCGTCAACAAGGATGCCGACTGGCCGTTGATTTTCCCGGTCAGTGTCAAAGAGCAGAACGATCTTGATCTGAATGACGCCTCGCAGGTAGTCTGGCGCGATTGGCCGGTCAACACCGGCTATGTGACCCGTGACGACGGCTTGGTGGCCTGCAAGATTTTCGGTCATATCCGTGCGCAGTTGCTGTGGAACCGCATCATGGCGTCCACCTATGATTTCGCCGAGCCTGGCTTCATCCTGATCGACCGCGTCAACGAAATGAACAACAACTGGTGGTGTGAAAACATCCGCGCCACCAATCCCTGCGGCGAACAGCCGCTGCCGCCTTACGGCGCCTGCCTGCTCGGCTCGGTCAATCTGACCCTGTTCGTGCGTGACGCCTTCACCGACAAAGCCGCTTTCGATTGGGAGGAATACAAGGAAGTCGTGCGCGTGTTCACCCGTATGCTCGACAACGTGGTGGAAGTGAATGGCCTGCCGCTGGAACAGCAGCGTCGTGAGATCATGCGCAAGCGTCGTCACGGCATGGGCTTCCTGGGTCTGGGCAGCACCCTGACCATGCTCAAGATGAAATACGGTTCCGCCGAAAGCCTGGAATTCACCGAAGCCATCTCGCGCGAAATGGCGCTGGCCGGCTGGGAAGTGGGTCTGGCGCTGGCCGAAGAAAAAGGTCCGGCTCCGATCATGGACGAAGAGTTCAAGATCACTGCCGAAATGCTGCGCAAGCGCCCGGAAATGGCCGCCGACGGCTACAAGCTGGGCCAGAAGATCAAGGGCCGCGTGCTGCACGCCAAATACTCGCGTTACATGCAGCGTGTGGCCTCGGTGGCGCCGGAGCTGGTCGCCAAAATGGCGGAGAAGGGTACCCGCTTCACCCACCACAGCTCGATCGCGCCGACCGGCACCATTTCGCTGTCGCTGGCCAACAACGCCTCCAACGGCATCGAGCCTTCGTTCGCGCACCATTACAGCCGCAACGTGATCCGCGAAGGCAAGAAGTCCAAGGAAAAAGTGGAAGTGTACAGCTACGAACTGCTGTCCTACCGCGAGCTGATCAACCCGAAAGCGATGCCGTACAGCGACGATCCGAAAGCCGCCTTGCCGGAATACTTCGTCGCCGCCGACGATATCTCGCCGAAGGAGCACGTCGACATCCAGGCCGCTTCGCAGAAGTGGATCGATTCCTCGATTTCGAAGACCGCCAATGTCCCGACCAACTATCCGTTCGAGGATTTCAAGGACATCTATTCCTACGCCCACCAGCAGGGCCTGAAAGGCTGCACCACGTTCCGCTTCAATCCGGCCGCCTTCCAGGGCGTCCTGGTGAAGGAGTCGGATCTGGAAAACACCACCTACCGGTTTGAACTGGAAGACGGTTCCGTGGTAGAAGTAAAGGGCAACGAACAGATCGAATACGACGGTGAAATGCATACCGCCGCCAACTTGTTCGATGCGCTGAAAGAAGGCTACTACGGTAAGTTCTAAACCATTCCAACGAAACAGGGCGACGTCATGAGTGCGAAGAAATCCAGCGGTATGCAGGGTGCGGTGAACAAGGTGCAGTCCGAAGCCAAAAAGGCCGGTGCCGCGCTGAGCAAAAAAGCTGCGCCGTTGATCAAGAAAGTGAAGCAGAAAATGGCCCGTGCCGAGCGTTCCGATGCCGCCAAGGCGGTCAAGAAGGCGATCAGCCAGGCTGAGCGTTCGGAAGCCGCGAAAGCGGTAAAGAAAGCCATCAGCCAGGTCAAGGCCAAGCTCGCCAAGCAGGCCCCGGCCAAGAAAGCCGCCGCCAAGAAAGCCCCGGTGAAAAAAGCCCCGGCCAAAAAAGCGGTCGCAAAGAAAGCACCGGCCAAGAAAGCCGTCGCCAGAAAAGCACCGGCGAAGAAAGCCCCGACCAAGAAGTCCACCAGAAAATAAGCAGCAGCGACTGCGTTCTGCCCGTGACGGGCGGAACGCGGTCCGCCCCATGTCCGCGTTCCATCGAATATCCCAGGAGTCTTTGCAGTAATGGCCATCAAAATTACAAAAAAAATCAAGTCGTACAGTGTCAACAAGCCGGAAGACAAGGCCGCTGAAACCGCGCCGGTCGCCGTGGCGGCCATGCCGGCCACCGCCGAAATCATCCACATGCATGAAAAGGTCGAGCGCCCGGAAGCCCTGGTCGGCGCTACCTACAAGATCAAATCGCCCCTGGTGGAACACGCCATGTATGTGACCATCAACGACATCGTGCTCAATCCCGGCACCGATCACGAACTGCGCCGTCCGTTCGAGGTGTTCATCAACTCCAAGAACATGGATCACTTCCAGTGGGTGGTCGCCATCACCCGCATCATGAGTGCCGTGTTCCGCAAAGGCGGCGACGTCACCTTCCTGGTCGAGGAAATGAAGGCGGTGTTCGATCCGCGCGGCGGCTACTTCAAGGCCGGTGGCGTTTACATGCCCTCGATCGTGGCCGAAATCGGCTCGGTGGTGGAAGAGCACCTGAAATTCATCGGCATGATCGTCGATCCGGAGCTGAGCGACGCCCAGCGCGCGATGATTGCCGAAAAACGCGCGGCCTACGAGAGCCGTGCGAAAAAGAAATCTTCTGAGGGCGACCTCGCCGTGGATGCCGGGCGCGACAGCGCCGACGAGGCGGCATCGCAGTCCGGCGAGGGAGCCTCTTTCCCACCGACGGCCACCATGTGCCACAAGTGCAGCACCAAGGCACTGGTGCTGATGGACGGCTGTCAGACCTGTCTGAACTGCGGTTACAGTAAATGCGGTTGAGCTAGAAATTTAGTAGCACAGAAAAACCGCCCTCGGGCGGTTTTTTTATTCGTAATGGAAAAAATTACACCGTCGCCAGCGTGCGTCTTCCGTTCGGGAAGGCGTAACGCACGATCCGCCAAAGGGCGCTGCCGTACTGCTTCCAGAAGCCGCCGGTGTTGTAGTGGATGCCGTAGCGGGCGCAGATGTCGCGAACCTGCGGTGCGATTTCGGCATAGCGCCGCGCCGGCATGTCCGGAAACAGGTGGTGTTCGATCTGGTGGCTCAGGTTGCCGGTCATAAGATGGAACCAGCGTCCGCCTTCCAGATTGCTCGAGCCCTGGATCTGGCGCAGATACCAGCGACCGCGGCATTCGTCTTTGGTTTCTTTCAGGGTGAAGATCTGCGCATCGGCGGTGAAATGGCCGCAGAAAATCACGGCGTTGGTCCACATGTTACGGATGCCGTTGGCAATCAGATTGCCGAGCAGTACGCGCGGCCATTGCCAGAATGCCAGGAGCGGAAACAGCAGGTAATCCTTGACCAGCTGCGAACCGGCTTTTTTCATGAACGGCTTGGCCAAGGTTCTCAGGCGCGCCGTGCTCATGCGGCCCTGCAGCCAGCGTCCGAGTTTCAGATCCTGGATGGCGATGCCCCACTGGAAATTACTGGCCAGCACCACATAGCTGAACGGCTGGATCAGATAGGACGGGCGCCAGCGTTGCGTGGCCGTGAGCCGGAACATGCCGTAGCCGTAATCCTGGTCTTTGCCGAGGATGTTGGTGTAGTTGTGGTGTTCGATGTTATGCGACTTGCGCCAGTTTTCCGGCGCGCACACCATGTCCCAGCTGTAGTGCTTTGAGTGCAAGGCTGGATCGTTCATCCAGTCGTACTGGCCATGCAGGATGTTGTGGCCGAGTTCCATGTTCTCCACGATTTTGGCATGCGCCAAGGCGAGGATGCCGGACACCCAGCTGACCGGACCCATGCCGAACATCAGCAGGCTGCGGCCGGCAATGGCGCTGCCCTGGGCCAGTGCCCGCACGCGGCGGATGTAGGCGGCGTCGATGTCGCCGAGATCGGCCATCACTTTCGCGCGCAGCTGGTCGAGTTCTTGTTGGAATGCGGCAAGGCGGTCGCCATCGAGGAAGGTTTTCACGGCCATGGTTCAGAGCTCCAGATGCAAGTTGCTGACCGGGGTCGAGACGCAGAGCTGGATCCACTCTTCGCCGCTGCCGGACAGGGTGTCGGTCAATTGGTTGTGTACGGTGCCGCCGAGTTTGCGGCAGGTACAGGTTTTGCAGATGCCGCGCCGGCAGCCATGCACCGGCGTCAGGCCGGCGACCTCGGCGGCTTCCAGCAAGGGCTGGCCGTTCAGCGCATGGAATACGGCGCGTCCATCGGCTACGAATATCTCGTAACGCGCGGCATCCGGACGGATTTCGGTTCTGCGGGCCTGGAAGTGTTCCTGCTTGAGCTGTCGGCTCAGACCCTGCTTACGGTAAAACGCGGCGATCCACTCCATAAAGTCTTCGGGGCCGCACAGCAGGGTATCGCGCAGGGCGAAATCCGGTGCCAGAGCCTGCAGGCGTTCGGTATCCAAGCGGCCTTCGGCGGCGGTGAACACGGGCCGGATTTTCAATTGCGGCCATTGGTGAACAAGTGTTCGCAGATCCTCGCGCAGAATCCAGTCGGCTTCATCGCGGCAGCTGTGGATCATCAGCACATCCGGGCGGGTGTCGTGTTTGGCCCAATCCTGCAGCATGGCGATCATCGGCGTGATACCCGAGCCGGCCGACAGCATCAACACGCCGCGTTCGGGCCGGGCGTGGGTGAAGGTACCGCCGGCTTGGCTGAGGCGCACCACCGCGCCGCGCTTGAGTTTGCCCACCGCCTGCGACAGCACGCCTTCCGCTTTGAGTTTGATGGTCAGGCGCAGTACACCGCCGGTCCCCGGGGCCTGCGACAGGCTGAAGCTGCGCGATTGCAGCACCCCCTTGCAGGGCAGGGTCAGCGCCAGATGCTGGCCGGGGATGAAGCCTTTGAACAGGCGGTTCGGTTTCAGGTACAGGCTGACCACATCCCGGCATTCCTGCACGCTGCGCAATACGCGGGCACGCACATCGGTCAGCGACCAGGTGGCATTGACCCCTTGCAGCAGACTGTTCCATGCCGTGGTGTCGTTCAGCGGCTTCAGCCATGGGCTGCGCCAGAACATTGCGGGTGCCATTGGCAACATTGCATCTACCGGTTAATATCAGTAAACATATGTTTACTCAAATGACGGGCCGTGTCAATTGCACATTGCCAGTATCGGCCCAGTGTTTATACTGGGTTCACTCCTCTGGAAGCCTTTATTTGTCCAGTTCGCCCTCCCTCCCGCTTGCCACCGGCACCCGCCGCGACGCCCGCAAACTGCAGACCCGTCAGCAGCTGATGCAGGCGGCGTTGGATCTGGTCGGCCAGGGGCGCGGCTTCACGTCGCTGAGTCTGCGCGAAGTGACCCGTGAAATCGGGGTGGTGCCGGCCTCGTTCTACCGGCACTTCAAGGACATGGACGAACTCGGCCTGGCGCTGGTGGAAGAGGGCGGGGTCACCCTGCGCCGCCTGTTGCGCGAGGCCCGACGCAGCGGATTTCCGCCCAAGGACATGCTGCATAATTCGGTGCTGGTCTACAAACGCTATCTGGAACAGAACCGTCTGGTATTCGGCTTCATCGTCGGTGAACGCAGCGGCGGTTCGCCGGTTATCCGCAAGGCCATCCGCCGCGAAGAGGAACGTTTCGTGCATGAAATGGCGCACGATATGCGCGAGCTCGGCACGGTGCCAGGTCTTTCCGGGCAGACCATCGAACTGATCTGCAGCCTAGTGGTCAGCACCATGCTCAATGCCGCCACCGACATCCTCGATCTTCCTGCCGGTCATCGCCAGAGCGAGCAGGAACTGGTCGAGCATTTCGTGCTGCAGCTGCGGCTGATTTTTCTCGGCGCTCGCCTGTGGCGCGAACCCAAATAACAGACGGAGTAAGGACATGCTGAAACTGGTGGGCTTCGATGCCGATGACACGCTCTGGCACAGCGAGGGCTTTTACCGTGAGGTGCATGGCCACTTTGAGACCATCCTCGGACAGTACATCGACATCGGCAATGCCAATGTGCATGATCATCTGCTCGAGGTCGAGCGTACCAATATCAAGCTGTTCGGTTACGGCGCGAAGGGCATGACCCTGTCGATGCTCGAGACGGCCGTGGCGATGACCGCCGAACGCATCAGCGCGCATCACCTGCACGAAATCATCCAGCTTGGCAAAGAAGTATTGAACCATCCGGTGGAACTGCTGGACGGCATCGCCGATGCGGTAGCCGAGGTTGCCCGTGAATACCAAGTGGTTTTGATCACCAAAGGCGATCTGTTCCATCAGGAAAGCAAGGTCGCCCGTTCCGGATTATCGCCCCTGTTCGGCCGTATCGAAATCGTGTCGGAAAAAGATCCGATCACTTACCGGCGCGTGCTATCCGAATTCGGGCTTCAGCCGCAGCAGTTCCTGATGGTCGGCAACTCCCTGAACTCGGACGTCGCGCCGGTGTTGAAGGTCGGCGGATTCGCCGTGCATGTCCCGTATCCCTTGACCTGGGCCCTGGACCATCATGAGGGCTTCATCGCCGATGACGAACGGATGCGCACGGTGGAATCGTCCGCGCAGATTCCCGTGGCCGTTCGCGAGTTGGCCTTGAAAGCGGCACGCTTCCATTAAACCCGCGGTCATGCGTTACCTCGCTCCCGAACGTGATCAAATCGAGCCACAGGTCTACGCGCATCCGGTGTTCGCGACGCTCGCCGAAGGGCAGCAGGATCTTTGCCGATCCGAAACCTGGCCGGATATGGCCACGTTGAATGCGCTCTGGAACTCACCGGCCAATGCCGGTGGCCAGCCTTACCATTTCGTCGAACAGGCGGCATTGCATGACGACCGACATTATGAGCAGCGTATCGCCGAATCCGGTATCATCGCGACCCGCGCACGCAACTGGCACGATCTGTTCAACGCCTTCATCTGGATGCGCTTTCCCGCCATCAAGCAGGCGCTGAATGCCCGCCAGGTCGTCGACATCGCGCGGGTCGGGCCCAAGCAGCGCACGCGCGGGCAATGCGCGTTGACCCAGTTCGATGAGGCCGGTGCCGTGCTGCGTCTCCACGATGCCGCACTGCAGGCGGCCTGGGATGCACACGACTGGCCGTATCTGTTCCGGAATTGGGCCGACGCCGAGCGCCGCGGCATGGTGCAGCTCTGGCTGTTCGGCCATTCCCTGTTCGAGCACGCCTTAACGCCGGCAATCGCATTGGTGGCCAAGGCGTTGGTCATCAATGCCGCAACGCCGCTGGATGACGACAGCATGGCGTCCCGGATTGCCGAGGGCATTGCCAGCGGCGAGCTGCTCAATGATCCGCAGGAGCTTCGTCCGATTCCGCTGACCGGAATCCCGGGCTGGCATCCGGAACATGCCGCCGACGATTTCTTCACCCGCGTGCCCTGTTTCCGTCCGAAACGCGCCGGAAGGCAATACCCTTCGCCGTTGCACGTGCAGTAATCGCTTGCGGTGCGCCGTGAGCGCCCCGTAAAATGCGGTATGCGGTCGCTCTTTCCCCTTCTGCTTATCTTCGGCGCCCATTCCGCTTCGGTGTCGGCGGCGGAACTGTTGCCAATCAAGATCAACGGTTTGGAAAAGGACAAAGCACTCGAGCAGGTGGTCCGCCGCGCGGTCGCGCTTCCGGAAGCGCAAGGGAAAGGCGAAACGGTTTCGGAAGGCCGGCTCGGTTATTACGTCAGCAACATCAATCGTCTGGTCGAAGACAGCCTGGAGCCGATGGGCTATTACCATCCCATCATCAACAGCCGGTTGGAGCGCGACGGTTCCCGGGCCCAGATCATCGTCGATGTCGTTCCCGGCGAGCCGGTGAAAGTCCGTGACGTCGCACTGCATGTCGATGGCGAAGGCGGCAAAGACCGCTTTATCGGCTTCTGGCTGGAAGGTTTCGAGCCGACCCGGGGCGAGGTCTTCAATCACGGCCTTTACGAGGGAAACAAGGCGGAAATCAGCCAGGCCCTGCTCGATCGCGGCTATTTCGATATGCGCAACAGCGTGCATGAAGTGCGCGTGACCCGCGCGGCCCAGAGCGCCGACATCGATTTGGCCTGGGACAGTGGCATGCGCTACCGCTACGGTGCGGTCCGCTTTGAAGGCCACACGTTCGAACCGGGCCTGCTCGAGCAGCTGGTGAATTTCGAAGCCGGAAAATATTATTCGCAGCCACAGATCAACCGCCTGCAGGAATCGCTGGCTAAACTCAATTATTTCAGCTCGATTGAAATCGTGCCGGATCTCGAGAACAAACAGGATGGCACCGTGCCGGTTCTGGTCAGCCTGACCCAGGGCAAGCACAGCAGCCAGTTCGCCAGTTTCCGCTATGGCACCAAGACCGGGCTCGGTGTCGAATATGGTGTGGAGCAGCGCTGGATCAACAGCCGCGGCCATAAGCTTGATTTCAACATCGGTTTGGCGCAGAACGAGCAGAGCTTCACCACCTTGTACCGCATACCGGCCTTCCAGTGGCTGGATGGCTGGTACGGCATCGGCTTGGTCGCACGCAACGAGGAATACACCAGTACCAGCAGCCGCTATGTCGAGGGCAGCTTCAGCCGCAGCGGTGAATTGCGTAACTGGGATCTGCTGGCCAGCCTGAATGTGCGCCGCGAACGATTCGATGAAGCCATTCCCGACATTGACCAGTCGCTCGACAATATCCTTTACACCGCGGTGGCCTACCCCGAGTTCAATGCGGTCTGGCGCAGAAGCGATGATCCGCTTTACCCGACCAGCGGTTCGGCCTGGCATTACCAGCTGCGTTCTGGTTACGAATTCGAAGCCTCGCAGGCGCCATTCATGCAGGCCACGGTCAAAAACAAGCGGATTTTCGGCCTGAATGACCGCAGCCGCCTGCTGATGCGTGCCGAACTCGGCGCGACCTGGTCCGGCAACTATCCGTATTTTCCGCCCTCCCTGCGTTTCTACGCCGGCGGCGATCAGAGTGTTCGCGGTTACGGCTACAAGGAAATCGGTGAATATTACGGCAACTACAATTTCGGGGGCCGTTACATGGCGGTCGGCAGCGTCGAATACGAATACCGTCTGAATCCGGAGTGGGCGGTGGCCGGTTTCGTGGATGTCGGCGATGCCTTCGACCGCGAACCGAATGCCAATTTCGGTGTCGGTACCGGTGCGCGCTGGCGCTCGCCGATCGGGCCGGTACGTTTCGATGTCGCCTACGGTTTCAACGGCCCGGATCCGGGCTTTGGCATCCACTTCACCATCGGGTCCGATCTGTGAGCCTGTCGAAGAAATCGATACTTGCGCTGCTGCTTCTGGCGCTCATTGCCGGGGCGGTCGCTTTCGGCGCCTGGCTGCTGCACAGCTCGGCCGGCCGTGATTTCGTGCTGGCGCAGGCACAGGGGCAATTGCCGCAGGGCGCGCGTCTGCAATGGCAGAAAGTCGATGGCGTGCTGGCTGAAGGATTGCAGTTCCAGAAACTGTCCTACGCCGATGCCGAGCAGCGCTATGAAGCAGGTGTTCTGGAGATCGAAACCGACATCCTGCCGCTGTTGTTCCGGCATCTGAACATCGCACATCTGCGCGCCCAGCGCGTGCGTCTGCATCTGAAAAAAGATGACAAGCCCTTCGAGTTCCCGCGCTGGCCGGAAAGCCTGCCGGCGCTCGATGTGCCACTGCGGATCCGTGCCGATGATATCCAGATTTCCGATCTGCAGTTATTCGAGCAGGAACGGCCTCTGTATGCAGTCACCGAACTCCGCGGCGGTTTCGAGCTGGCACCGGGAGCGCTGACCTTGAATAGCCTGCAGGCTGAGTCCGTCCATGGCCGGATCAGTCTGAATGGCGATTACCGGCCGAACCGTGCCTATGCCACGCGCCTGGACGGCACGGTCCGGCTCAAGACCGAAGCCGCCGGCGTACCACCGGCCCTGCGTCTGCATGCCGAAGGCGATGCCGAACGCTTTCTGCTCGATATTGAGGGAGCCCTGCCCGAACCGGTCCGCGTCCGTTGGGAATTGAGCACCCGTGATGACCGGCCGTTCTGGGTGTTGGGGGCGAGCAGCGAACGCTTCGAGCCCGCCATGCTGGGGTTGATCGACGAGCATGCCTACCGCGTGCAATTGGGCGCATCCGGCGATGACCGGCGAAGCCAGATTGCCGGTGAATTCAGCCGGGATGGTAAGACCGTGATCATCGAACCCTCGCGTTTTGCCTTGGATGGCAGCCAGGTACTGCTGGAAGACGTGCATCTGCAATACGGCGGTGCGCGCCTGTCGGCACAGGGCAGCCTGAATACCGAAGGCGAGCTCAGCAGTGATGCATTGGTGCTGCAGATTGCCGATTTCGTTCTGCCCTTGCCGGAAAATGATGCCGCCAGGAACACGGTCAAGTCGGTGCCGGTCGTGCTCAGTACGCGTATCGAGGCCAGCGGCAAACTCAGCATATGGCAGCTCAAAGCCACGGGCACCCTGGTGCGCGGAAAGGAACGTGCCGGTTTTGATGTGGCCGGTAGCGGTACGGACAGTGCGCTGGATCTGCCGAAAATGAAAGTGAGCATGGCGCAGGGCGGTATGGATGGCCGGCTGCGCCTGCGTTGGCAACCGGCGATGGACATCGCGTTCGACGGCAAATTGGCGAAATTCGATCCGGGCTATTTCTTCGCCGAGTATCCTGGGATGGTCAATGCCGATTTGCGCATCGCGGTGCAGCAGCCGGTCGGCAAGGATTGGCGGGGAACCTTGAAAGTGCAGGATCTCGGTGGCCAATTGCGCGGTCGCCGTCTTGCCGGTAATGCCAATCTTCGTTTCGAGGGTATTGCCGTGGCCGGTGATGCAGATCTCCATGCCGGTGGATCGCATGTCACGCTCAAGGGCGGGGATAACGGCAAACTGGATGTGGCCGCGGCCTTGCTGCCACTGAATCTGAATGACCTCAGTCCGGCCTGGTCCGGTTTGCTCCGTGGCACGCTGATATTGCAGGGCGATCGCCAAAGTCCCGATTACCGGGTCGATGTCCAGGGCAACGATCTGCAGATTCCCGATTACCGGGTCGGCCGAATACGACTGCAAGGCGGAACGCTGGGTGATCGAAGAACGCAGTTGGATGCCGACGATGTGATGATCGATGGGTGGGCGGTTGAGCGCATTGCCTTGGATCTTGATGGCCCATTGCGCGATGCCGCCTACCGCATTTCCGTGCAGTCCGGCGAATACGCCTTGGATTCCTCCGGTGATCTGCAATGGCAGGATGGTGTCACCCGGCTTGATCCGGAGTCCCTGCGCGGCGATGGCGGGGTACTCGGCCTATGGCAGCTGCAGCAGCCCACCTCCGTGACGCTGGACGGTTCCGGTTACCGTTTCACGCCAGCCTGTCTGTCCAGTACCGATCACGGCGCACGCCTCTGCGCGGAAGACGACGGCAATCTGATTGCCGTCCAGGGCGATGATTTTCCGCTGTCACTGCTCGAGCCTTGGGTCAATAACGCCGGCAAGGAATTCACCTATTCGGGCACGGCCGTTCTGCGCGCCGAACTGCCCAAGGACTTCGCGCTCAGTGGTTCCGGATTCATCGATCTGGATGTGCCTTTGCTGAAGGTGGGTGTAAAACCCAATGAGGCCAACGAAGTGATGCGCATCGAGGATTTCCGGCTGCAGTTGAAGTGGCTGGCCAATCGCCTGGCCGGCGAGGTACAGGCGCGCCTGCCCGAGGGCGGTTTGATCGAGGGTGCCCTGGATACCGGTTTCTCGGCGAATGCGCCTCTGAACGGCAACCTGAAGCTGCAGATCAATGAGCTGTCCTGGCTTGAACTGTTTTCCCTGGATCTGGCGCAGCCGTCGGGACGCATCAATGGTGAAATCGAGATAAGTGGCCGCCGCGATGCGCCCAGCATCAACGGCGCCTATCGACTGCAGGATTTCAACGTGCAGATTCCCGCACTCGGCCTGAAGCTGGCCGACGGCCAGATTACCGCGAAAAGCAATGACAATCTGGCGATGCTGGTGAAGGGATCGATCAAGTCCGGTGACGGACGGCTGTCGGTCATCGGGGTCTGGGATCCAGCCGATCAGCTGCCGCAGCCGATCGATCTGCGCCTGATCGGCAAGAACGTGACCCTCACCGATACCCCCAACATGCAGTTGACCGCCGATACCGACCTGCTGCTCGGCTATGCCAAAGGTATCTACAGTCTCGACGGTGACATCAATCTGCTCGGAGGCAAGGTCAACCTGGAAACGCTCAGCACCAGCGTCGCGATTTCCAGCGATGTGGTGGTAGTCGATCCCGTTCCCGAAAAAGCCCAGCGCGATCTGCTGCAGCTGGGCCTGAAACTGAAAGTCGGTATCAGCGATCAGGTCAAAGTCACCGGTTATGGTCTGGATGGGGCGGTTACCGGCCGTGTCATGGTCGATAGTCCGTATGACAGTCCCACCAAGCTCACCGGTACGCTCAGCCTCAGCGGCGAATACGCCGCCTACGGCAAGGAACTGGCGATCAAACGCGGCAACCTGCAGTACAGCAACAATCTGGTGTACGAACCGCGCCTCGACATCCTGACCGAACGGGTGATCGAGGAAGAGAACATCACGGTCGGTCTGCAGATCACCGGGTCCGCGGCCAAACCGAAAACCACGGTCGTCTCGAATCCGGCCATGTCCGATTCCGATGCGCTGTCCTGGCTGCTGTTCGGCCGGCCTTTGAACTCGGTCAGTGCCGGACAGGCCGATTCCATCAATGCCAAATCGATGGCATTGAACGCCGGCGGCTCGTT
The DNA here is from genome assembly GCA_021299355.1 of Lysobacteraceae bacterium. Classification (GTDB taxonomy): domain Bacteria; phylum Pseudomonadota; class Gammaproteobacteria; order Xanthomonadales; family Xanthomonadaceae; genus Arenimonas. The sequence continues at coordinate 44,638 of JAJTGG010000001.1, read as the reverse complement.
CCTGGTCGGAACGCTTGGCCGCAAGGTCGGGTTGGACCAAGCCTCAATCAGCGAGTCGCGCGCACTCGGCGATTCCACGCTGACCATCGGCAAGCAGATTTCACCACGCCTGTTCGTCAGCTACGGAGTTTCGCTGCTGGGCATCGGCCAGGTCATCACCCTCAAGTATCTGCTCAGGGCCGGCCTCGACATTTCCATCGAATCCGAACAATCCGAACTGCGTGAACAGAGCTCGGCGGCATTGAATTGGCGGAAATGATATCCGAATGAGTGCCTACGCCGACAGCATCCGACTCTCCGTCGCGCCCATGATGGACTGGACCGACCGCCACTGCCGTGTGTTCCACCGCTTACTGGCGCCGAAGGCGCGCCTGTATACCGAAATGGTGCATGCCCAGGCCGTGCTGTTCGGCGACCGCGAGCGCCTGCTAGGCTATGATGCCCGCGAACAGCCGCTGGCATTGCAGCTGGGTGGCAGCGATCCCGCGCATCTGGCCGAGGCCAGCCGTATCGCCGAGCAATACGGCTATGCCGAAATCAATCTCAATGTCGGTTGTCCTTCCGATCGCGTGCAGGCCGGCCGCTTCGGTGCCTGTCTGATGAAGGAGCCACCGGTGGTCGCCGCCTGCATCGATGCCATGCGCCGCGCGGTGCAGGTTCCGGTGACGGTGAAATGCCGGTTGGGCGTCGATGAGCAAGAAGACTATGACGCGTTTCTGCAGTTCATCGATACCGTGTCTGCGTCGGGATGCGAGGAGTTTGTGGTGCACGCGCGCAAGGCCTGGCTGAGCGGTTTGAGTCCGAAGGAAAACCGCGAGATACCGCCGCTGCGTTACGACTGGGTGTTCCGTCTCAAGCAGGAGCGGCCAAATCTGCACATCGTACTCAATGGCGGTCTGGCCGAGGTCGATGCCTGTCTGGAGGCGCTGCCTCGCGTGGATGGCGTCATGATCGGCCGCGCCGCGTATCAGGATCCCTACCGCCTGCACCGCATGCATGCCGCCATTTTTGGCAGCACGGAGCTGGAACGCGAACAACTGCTGCTGGCCATGCAGGACTACGTGACGGCGCAATGTGCAAAGGGTGTCGCGCTCAAGCACATCAGTAAATGTCTGCTTGGCCTTTTCCACGGACAGCCCGGCGGACGGCTGTTCCGGCAGGTGTTGAGTCAGGAAGCGCCCTTGCCGGGGGCCGGCTGGCCGGTGATTGCCAAAGCTCTGGACGCCACCCGTTTTCGGGAAGCGTCATGATCACTCGCGACACCCAGGAATTCTTCGCTTTCGCGGCCAGCTGTGCCGCCGAGTCTCCGGCCTGTGCCCAAGCGGTATTCATGGTCAGTCCGGAAGGTTTTCGCCTGGCCGAACAATCCGCTACCGACAACCGCTACATGCACATGTCGGCGTCGGTCGACGCCGCCGCCGCATATGCCGAGCACCGGGCGCTGCAGACGGCCATCCGCGGCTGCCTGCCGGTCATCTGCTTTCCCGGCGATGCCGAAACCCCGGATGCGGTGTTTCCCAACAATGTGTTCGCCGTGACGCCGGCGCATGTGCTGATCGGCCATATGCGTCATCCGGTCCGCCAGCGCGAAGCCGCACGCGAGGACATCCGGCGCTTCTTCATAGACACCCTCGGAAGGACACCGATTGACCTTGGCACCCAACCGGGCATCTGCGAGCTGACCGGCTCGCTGATCATCGACCGTGCCCGCGGGCTGGGTTATTGCGGGCTGAGCGAACGCTGCGATGAGGCCGGGGCGCGTGCGATGCATGCCGCCTTCGGCCTGCGCGCCACCTTGATGTTCGATCTGGCCGAAAGCGAGTATCACACCAATGTCGTGCTCAGTATTCTGGCGGGCCGAGCGGCGGTCATCGCGCCCAGCGGCTTCCGCGATGCTGCCGTGGCCGAGGCCATCGCCGGATTCTATGGCGATTGTGTGGTCCGCATCAGTCCCGCGCAGAAAGCCGACTTTGCCGGAAACTGCATCGCCCTGAGTCCTCAGGATATTTTTCTCAGCGCCCGTGCCGTCGCCAGCCTGGACGCAATCCAGAAGGCGCATCTGGCCGATCGGGGTTTCCGACTGCATGGCGTGCCGATGCCGACGCTGGAGCTGGCCGGCGGCTCCCTGCGTTGTTGCGTCGGTGAAATCTACTGAAGCAGGTTCAGAGCCAATTCACCTAAGCCGTGCAAAACTAGATTTTATTTAACAAACGGCCGGTTTGTACTACCATACGCATATGAAAATCCGACTGCTCGCCATCGTCATGCTTGCCACTAGTACCCCGGGGGTATTGGCGCAATCCGTACAGACGCAGCCGGAAGCCAAAGCCGAACAGCGCGATATCGGACCGCGCAGCAGTTTGCCCAACACCAAGACCACGCTACCTTCGCAGCCGAGAACGGTCACGGTGCGTCAGGTCGAGCGCCAGACCGGCGGCAAGGTCATCGGTGCCAAACCGGTCAGCGTGCAGGGCCGCCAACTCAACCAAATCAAAGTGCAGATGCCGAACGGACGGATCATCATCCATCAGCAGTTATTTGACGAAAATGGCCGTTCGGTGGAAACTGTCCAGAATGTGGACGAAGACCCCGGACAACGGAACCGTTCCGCCGACCATTAAACCCATCCCGGAAAGGACGAGTCATGCGCATCCTGCTTGTGGAAGACGAAGCACCGTTGAGGGAGACACTTGCCGCACGCCTGAAGCGCGAAGGTTTCGCAGTCGATACCGCCAGTGACGGCGAAGAAGCCCTGTTCCACGGTCGGGAAATCCCGTTCGATCTGGCCGTGGTGGATCTGGGATTGCCGAAGATTTCTGGCATGGATGTGGTGCGTGGTCTGCGCGATGCCGGCCAGAAATTCCCGATCCTGATCCTGACCGCGCGTTCCAGTTGGCAGGACAAGGTCGAAGGACTCAAGTACGGCGCCGACGACTATCTGGTCAAACCCTTCCATGTCGAAGAGCTGCTGGCACGCATCAATGCCCTGCTGCGGCGTGCCGCCGGCTGGAGCAAGCCGAGCCTGGAGTGCGGACCGGTCAAACTCGATCTTGCCGCACAGAAGGTCACCATCAACGATGTTGCCGCCGATCTCACCAGCTATGAATACAAGGTACTGGAATACCTGATGCTCCATGCAGGCGAACTGGTGTCCAAGGCCGACCTCACCGAACACATCTACCAGCAGGATTTCGACCGTGATTCGAATGTGCTGGAAGTGTTCGTCGGCCGCTTGCGCAAGAAGCTCGATCCGGACGGCACGCTGAAACCGATCGAGACCGTACGCGGCCGCGGTTATCGCTTCGCCATTCCGCGCAACGAATAATCCGCCACCCGCCATGAATCCCGCGCGACGCGCCCTGTCCCTGCATGCGCGGCAGTTGATTGCGGCCAGTCTGGGGCTGGTCGCTTTTCTTGGGCTGACCGGCATCGCGCTCGACAAAGCATTCCAAAGCTCTCTGGTCAACAACATGGAAGCGCGCATGGAACGCTATGCGTTGGCCATCTGGGATGAAGTGAATTTCGACAGGAACGGCCGGCTGCAGACGGCAAACATCGACAACCTTCCGGATGCCCGCTTCAACAATTTCCGCAGCGGCCTGTATGCCCAGCTCGACAGTGCCGGAGGCGGCTGGCAGTCGGAGTCGGTGAAACTGTTCAGTCTGCCGAAACCGCCGGAACTGCGCATCGGCACGTCGGAATTCACCGGGCCGATCATATTGCCGATCGGCGAGGATGCCAGCATCAAGGCCTACCGCTATACCGCCGTCAAACAGCTCGACGATTCGCCGGCGATCACCCTGCGCATCTATGAAAGCGAAGAGGAAATCTTCAAGCAGATCGCCGAGTACCGGAAATCGCTGTGGGGCTACCTGGGCATTGCCGGCATCCTGCTGGTTCTGGTGCAGATCGCCATCCTGCGCTGGAGCCTGCAGCCGCTACGCATGCTGGAAACTGACATGAAGGCGCTGCAGGACGGCCGGCAGCAGCGGCTCGACCGCATCTATCCTAACGAACTACGCCCGATTTCGGGCAGCATCAATGCCCTGATCAACAGTGAGCGCAGCAATCTCGAGCTCAGCAGGAATACCTTGGCCGACCTTGCGCACAGTCTGAAAACGCCTTTGGCGGTGCTGCAGTCGGAAATCGAGAATGCCGACGATCCCGCGTCCTTCAAAGGCGAAGTCTATACACAGGTTCATCGCATGAACGACATCGTTTCCTATCAGCTCGCGCGCGCGTCGCGTTCCGGACACGCGCTTTATTCGGCACCCGTCGATGTGCTGCCGCATGCCGAAAATATCGTGCAGAGTCTTGAAAAGATCTACCAGATGCGCGGGGTGCTGTGCGAATTCGATGTGGACGACAAGGCGCAGTTTTCCGGCGAGCCGGGCGATCTGCAGGAGCTACTCGGCAATTTTCTGGAAAATGCCTTCAAATGGGCCGAGCACCGGGTGCTGCTGACGGTGAAACCGATTTACGAACCGGCGGCGCGCCGGCCGGGTCTGTATCTGTGCATCGAGGATGACGGTAAGGGCATTGCGCCGGAAGACATCCCGAAAATCCTTCAGCGCGGGGTGCGCGGCGATGAGCGCGTGCATGGCCACGGCATCGGCATGGCCATCGTGCAGGACATCATCCGGTCCTACAACGGTGAACTGTCGGTCGATCGTTCCCAGGAGTTGGGCGGTGCCCGCTTCAGCATCCGGCTGCCCTGTCTGAGCTAGCGGAATAATCCCGGAACCACCCGCAGCCAACGTGCCTGGCCGCCGCTGACACCTTTGCGCGATGCGGCGGAGGTCGGTGCTGCAGGGCTGGCCGCGGGCGTTGCCAGCGTCCCCGGCCGGAACACCGATGTTCGGCTTGCGGGCGTGATGCCGGACATCAGAATCAGGCTGAGGCAGAGGACGGCGATGATCAGTAAGCTTTTCATGGGTTTGCGGCTCTTTGGTGCGTACTCTGGATAGATGCGGGTGCCCCGAAAAAGGTTGCAAGAATCGGGCCGGTGCATTAAAAATGACAGACCGTCGGCGGTATCATCCCGGCTCAGAAGTCCATAACAAAGAATGAACACAATTCCGCTGCAACATGACACCCCGGTCATCCGCGCCCCGATGCTCCGGCGGGCTCTGATATCCGGTGCGCGGCGGGTCATCGCGCAACGCGACCTGCTGAACAAAATCAATGTGTTTCCGGTTCCCGACGGTGATACCGGCAGCAACATGGCGTTCACCCTCGGCAATGTGCTGACCGGTGCGCTCAGCCGACGCGCCCAGAGCACCGGCGAGCTGCTGCGCCGGGTCAGCGAGTATGCCATTGACGGTGCCCGCGGCAATTCCGGCGCCATTCTGGCCCAGTTCTTCACCGGCATCTCCGAGCGCATCGGGCATTCCCAGGTCGCCAGCCTTGAACAGATGGCCCAGGCCATCCAGCACGGTGCCGATACCGCCCGCGAGGCCCTGTCGGAACCCAAGGAAGGCACCATTCTCAGTGTCATCAGCGTCTTTGCCGAATCCCTGCATCGCCGGGAGCGCGGCTTTCATTTCAAGCACTGGTTCGGCGAGGCGCTGGTCGATGCCCGCAAGGCCCTGGCCAACACGCCGAACCAGCTTCCGGTGCTGCAGAAAGCCGGTGTGGTCGATGCCGGCGCGCAGGGTTTCGTCGATATGCTTGAAGGCGTTTACCAGTTCATCCTCGAGGGCGACATCGATCTCAATGATGAAATCGAGAACGACTGCGCCGACATCGAAGTGTCGCAGGCGCATGTGGAGCTGGCCGATGCCGATCCGGAGCACCGCTGGTGCAGCGAATGTCTGATTCTCGGTGAGGGGCTCGACCGCAGCGGTCTGCGCGCCGCCGTCGGCGATCTGGGCGCGTCCTGCGTGGTGATTGCCGGATCCCACTCACGCATGCGTCTACACGCGCATGTCGGCAATCCGAAACAGTTGTTCGATCTGGCGGCCCGTTTCGGACGGATCGAGGGTACCAAAGCCGACGATATGCATGCCCAGGCCCGGACCGCAGCCGGCACCGATGCGGTGGTGGTCATCACCGATACCTCGGCCGATGTACCGGAAGTACTGTCGGAAACACTGAATCTGCACTGGGTGCCGCTGCGTCTGAGCTTCGGCGAAAGCGATTATCTCGACAAGGTCGGTCTGAGTACCGGCGAGTTTTATCACAAGCTGCGCACCGAGCTGGTGCTGCCGAAAACCAGCCAGCCGTCACCGGGGGATTTCCGTCGGCAATTCGAGTTCCTGCTGTCGCACCATCCGCATCTGGTGTATGTCGGTCTTTCGCGTGCGGTTTCGGGCACCCTGCAATCGGCCGAGACCGCCGCCAAACGCGGGCACACCGACCGCATCCATATTTTCGACACCGCCAATGCCGCCGGCGGCCAGGGCCTGCTGGTCATCGCCGCCGCCGAGGCAGCACAGGCCGGGCAGACACCTGAGCAGATCATGACCTTGCTGGAGCGCCTGCGGCCGGTGACCGAAACCTGGGCCTGCACGGCCGATATCAGCCACGCCGTGCGTGGCGGCCGTATTCCGCGTTGGGCCGGCCCGATTGCTAACGCTTTGGGGCTGACCGCCATCGCCAAGGTTTCCCCGGCGGGCAAGCTGGGGCTGAACAGCGGTCTGTTCGGAAAACGCAATATCATTGAACGCTACGCGCGTCATGTCGCCAAGCGTATCGACCGCACGCAGCAATACCGCGTCATCATCGGCCACTGCGGTGATCCGGAGGCCGGGCAGGCGCTCCTGCAGGCCTTCACCGCACTGGTGCCCTGCGTGCAGGCCTGGTGCGTGGAATCCGGTCCGGCCATCGGCGCCCACGCCGGCCCCGGGGCCTTGGTCATTTCCTATCAGCCGGTCATTCCGGAGTCCGTCTGATGCTTTGGCTGCTGATTGCCGCCGCCTATCTGATCGGCTCGGTGTCCGGCAGTCTGTGTCTGGGCAAACTGCGCGGCGTCGATATCCGGAACTTCGGTAGCGGCAACGCCGGGGGCACCAATGCGTTGCGTACGCAGGGCGTGGCTTTCGCGCTCGGTGTGGTGCTGATCGATGTCGGCAAAGGCCTGCTGGCGGCTTGGCTGGCGCAGCATTTCCTGCCCGCCCATCATGAGGCCGCCTTCGCCTGCGTGTTCGCCGCCGTCATCGGCCACATCTGGCCGCTATGGCACGGATTCCGCGGCGGCAAAGGCGCGGCAACCTTGGTCGGCGGTTTGATTCTGGTCTGGCCGCAGGCGCTGCTGCTGTTGTTCGCGGTCTGGATCCTGTGTCTGCTGCTGACCGGCTATGTCGGCCTGTCCACGGTGTTGGCGGCAATCAGTCTGCTGCTGAGTGCGGCCTGGTCCGGAGCCGATGCCGGCATGTGGTGCTTTGCCGCCGCCAGCGCCCTGCTGTTGACCTACAGCCACCGCAGCAATCTGCAGCGTCTACGCGCGGGAACCGAAAACCGGTTTGAAAAAGCCCGTCTGCTCGGGCGCCTGTTGTCCGCACGCCGTGGATAATCCGGCGCTGATCAACGCACTGATGGAGGGTCCGAAATCGGGTGTCCGTCTGGCCGCCGAATTCGGGGTATCGCGTGCGGCGGTCTGGAAACGCATTGAGCTGCTGCGGGAGCGTGGCGTGGCGATCGATACCGATGCGCGTCAGGGTTATCGACTGGCGCGGCCGACTCCGTTGCTTGAGAAGTCGGTGATCCTCGCGGCGATGGATGCCGCCAGCAGGCAGAACCTGTACAGCCTGCAGATCGATTTCGAAACCGATTCGACACAACTGCGGGCCATGGCCGAACCTGCACCGTCGCAAGGCATCGCGGTCTGGCTGGCGGAAATGCAGACGGCCGGTCAGGGTCGCCGCGGAAAACGTTGGTGTTCGCCGCCACTGGCCAATATCCATTGCAGTATCAACCGCCGTTTCAATCTGCCGGTTGCCGCCATGTCGGGATTCAGTCTGGCCTGTGCCGTCATGATCGTGCAATCGCTGCAGAAGCAGGGCATCACCGGTCTTGCGCTGAAATGGCCCAATGATCTGTGGCTGCATGGCCGCAAGTGCGGCGGCCTGCTGATCCAGCTGCGCGGTGAAGCCGATGGCCCCTGCGATGTCACCTTGGGATTCGGCATCAATGTGCATCTGTCGCGCCAGGCCGGTGCCGGCATCGATCAGGATTGGGCGGCACTGGCGGAGCATACCGATGCCGTCTTGGACCGTAACCGGCTGCTGGCAGGCCTGCTGTCCGAATTGACCCGGGGTTTCGAGCGTTTCGAAAGCGATGGCCTTCCAGCATTTATCGCGGACTGGCGATCCCTGGATGGTCTGCAGGGCAGGGCGGTAAGGGTGCAGGACGGCGCAAAGCAGCGCGATGGGCGTGCCTGCGGTATTACCGCCGATGGCGCCCTGTTGTTCGAAGATGCCGAGGGCCGTCACCTCTTGCATAGCGGCGAAGTCAGCGTGAGGGTGTCTCATGGCTGATTGTCTGATCGATAGCGGAAATAGCCGGATCAAAATGGCGCACCGCGAGGCCGCCGGCTGGCACCCTTTACCCGCTCTGGATTACGATGATCCGCATGCGGTCGATCTGGCGCTCGATCTTCTGGCCGAAGCCGCGCCCGATCTGATCTTCAACGGCATGCTGCGTTACATCGAACTGAGCGGCTTATGATCTGGCTTCGCCGATTGTGCCTGTTGCTGCTGTTTGCCAATGCCGGTGCCCTGATGTGGAATATGTGGCGACCCGAAATGCAGGGTCATGTGTTGCCGATGACCGAAGCCGGCACGCCGGGGCTGATCCTGCATCAGGAGTACCTGCAATTGCAGCAGGAACGCCAGCGCCTGCCTGCCGGCAGTTGCTGGCGGATTGGTCCCTTTGCTGAGGAGACCGCGATGCGGCGCGCCTGGCAATCCCTGGAGTACATCACCCTGGATATGCAGATGCGGACGGCCGACGGCGTCACCGGCACGCGCTATCGTCTGGATATCCCAGCCAGTGCCAGTCGTGCGGATGCGGAGTTGCTGGTGGAGAGCCTACTCAGTGCCGGGATCGGCGCTCCGGAAATCCAGTTCGACCACAGCATCGCACTCGGCCAATACGCCTCGCTGGCAGATGTCCAGGCGCGGCAGCGCGTCGTGCAGCAGCTCGGCCTGGAGGCCATGTTGCGCAGCGAGCAGCAAACATGGAAACAGTGGTGGATTGATGCCAGCATTCGCAATCAGAACGGTTTCACGCAATGGCAGGCCGAACAGAACCCGAAAATTCCGGTGCAGACCTGCCGTTGACGGCTACGCAAAGCCATGAGGCTCGCGTACAATGGACATCCCATGCCGGCATAGCTCAGTTGGTAGAGCAACCGCCTTGTAAGCGGTAGGTCCCCAGTTCGAATCCGGGTGCCGGCACCAACCAGGCGTACCATTATGACCGTTGATATCCCCACCATCGCCCTCATCGGCGTTCCGACCGACATCGGTGCCGGGCACCGCGGTGCCTCGATGGGGCCGGAAGCCCTGCGGGTGGCCGGTATTGCCGATGCCCTGCGCTCCCATGGGCTGGACGTACTCGATTACGGCAACCTGCAGGGGCCGGTCAATCCGTGGCAACCGCCAAGCGAGGGTTACCGGCATTTGCCGGAAGTGGCGGAATGGAACCGTCTGACCATGGAGGCCGTTTCCGCAAGCCTGGGTCGCGGCGAACTGCCGATCGTTCTGGGCGGCGACCACTGCCTCGGGATCGGATCGATCACCGCAGTGGCCAAGCACTGTCGGGACACCGGCAAAAAGCTGCGCATCCTCTGGTTGGATGCCCATGCCGATTTCAATACCAGCCAGGTCACGCCCTCGGGCAACATCCACGGCATGCCGGTCGCGTGCCTGTGCGGTCTGGGTCCGGATGAACTGACCCTGCTCGGCGGAACCAAGCCGGCCATCCAGCCCGAGGAAATCCGCCAGATCGGCATCCGCTCGGTCGACATCGGCGAGAAGCGTCTGGTGCACCGCTACGGTCTCGACATCTACGACATGCGCTATATCGATGAAGTAGGCATGAAGCGTTCGCTGGAGGAAGCCCTGGAAGGCGTCGATGAGAACACCCATCTGCACGTCAGTTTCGATGTCGACTTCCTCGACCCGTCCATCGCCCCAGGCGTGGGCACCACGGTGCCGGGCGGCCCGAACTACCGCGAAGCGCAGCTGGTGATGGAAATGATCGCCGATACCGGCCAGCTCGGCTCGCTGGACATAGTTGAATTAAACCCGGCTTTCGATGAACATAACAAGACCGGTGCGCTCGCCGTGGATCTGGTCGAAAGCCTGTTCGGCAAATCGACCTTGATGCGCATTGATTAACCCTGAGGAGTATTTATGAAAAAGCTCGTAACCGTTCTGCTGACCCTGTCCTTCGTGCTTGCCCTGTCGGCCTGCAATACCATTGAAGGCGTCGGCAAAGACGTCCAGAAAGCCGGCGAAAAAGTCGAAGACGCCGCGAAAAACTAATTCCCCATGGCCAACCAGCGTGTCCTGACCGGCATCACCACCTCCGGTACGCCGCATCTGGGCAATTACGCCGGTGCCATCCGCCCGGCCATTGCCGCCAGCCGGCAGACCGGGGTGGAAAGTTTCTATTTCCTTGCCGATTACCATGCGCTGATCAAAGTGCAGGATCCGGCGCGCGTCCAGCACTCCACACTGGAAATCGCCGCGTCCTGGCTGGCCTGCGGACTGGATCCGGATAAGGTCTGGTTTTACCGGCAATCCGATATCCCCGAAATTCCGGAACTGACCTGGCTGCTGACCTGCGTGACCGGCAAGGGGCTGCTCAACCGCGCGCATGCCTACAAGGCCGCAGTCGATAAAAACACCGCCGAAGGCAATGATGCCGATGCCGGCATCACGGCCGGACTGTTCATGTATCCGGTGCTGATGGCCGCCGACATTCTGCTGTTCGGCGCGCACAAGGTGCCGGTCGGCCGCGATCAGGTCCAGCACATCGAAATGGCGCGCGATTTCGGCGCGCGTTTCAACCATCTTTACGGCCAGGCGTATTTCACCCTGCCGGAAGCGGCCATCGAGGAATCGGTAGCCACTTTGCCGGGCCTGGATGGCCGGAAGATGAGCAAAAGCTACGACAATACCATCGCGCTGTTCGCCGATGCCGCCACGCTGAAGAAACAGATCATGGGTCTGTTGACCGATTCGAAAGCACCGGGCGAGCCGAAGGACACCGAAGGCTCGGCTCTGTTCCAGCTGTACCAGGCTTTCGCTACGCCGGCGCAGACTGCCGCCATGCGCAGCGCATTCGCCGAAGGCATCGCCTGGGGCGACGCCAAACAGCAACTGTTCGCGGTAATCGATGCTGAAATCGCACCGATGCGCGAACGCTACAACGCGCTGATGGCCGATCCCGCACGCATTGAATCCATCCTTCAGGCCGGTGCCGTCAAGGCCCGTGCCATCGCCACGCCGCTGCTGCGGGAATTGCGCCAGGCCGTCGGCCTGCGCAATCTGGGCAGCGTCTCGCCGACGCAGATGGATGCTGCTGTCGAAAAGGCGGCACTTCCGGTGTTCAAGCAATACCGGGAGAAGGATGGGTGCTTCCATTTCAAGCTGGTCGCAGCTGATGGCCGCGAGCTGCTGGTGTCGATTGGGCATGCGTCTCCGCACGAGGCGGGCCAGATAGTTGCACGCCTCAAGCAGGAAGGCGGGGCTTCACTGCACCATATCGCAGGTGCCGGCCTGCATCTGGGCGAGATACTGGTGGGCAGGCTTGCCGCGGATGCGGCGCTCGAGCAGGTCATCAATGCCCTGGCGGCCTTTGCGGAGGAGGGTGTCTGATGGCCGATATCGCCGACCTCGCTTTGCTGCTGTTTCTGCCCTGGTTCCTGATTATTGCTGCGCTGTACTGGTTCTACCCGCGCTCGCTGGAAAAAACGCCCGCGCGCCGGCGATTCGACCTCGCGCTGCTGCTGCTCGCTTTCCTCGCGGCCTTTATTGCGGGCCGTTGGGGATTCGCCATTGCCGACCGCGGCATCGAAGCGGGTTCGATCTGGCGGCAGGTATTGGCCAGTCTGTTGGTCTACAAGGCTTTCCTGGTGGTCATCATGGCCGGCTGGGCCTGGCGCGGCACTCGCTTCCGCCACGCCGCCTGAACACCCTGTTTAGCGCGACCGCTGCAGATCGTCAATCATCGCTTTCAGGAAGCGGGCGGCTTCGCCACCGGTGGCGGCGCGGTGATCGAAAGTCAGTGAGATCGGCATCATGCGGTGCGTTTCCATGCCACCCAGCACCGGTACCACGGCATGATAAAGCCGACCGGCACCGACGATGCACACGCACGGCGGCACAACGACCGGCGTTGCGTATTTTCCGGCGAACACGCCGAAATTGGAGAACATCAGCGTGTAGCCGGAAAGGTCTTCCGGCGGCAAGCTGCGGTCACGCACACCATCACGCAGGCGGTTGAGTTCGGCACGCAGGGTTTTGCCGTCCCGCGAGTCGCAGTGTTTCAGCGAGGCCACGAACAGACCGTCGGCGGAATCGATGGCGACACCGATGTGTACTGCGCTATGACGACGCAGGGTGCCTTCTTTGGCGTTGAGCCAGGCATTCATCGCCGGCTCGGTCTTGGCGGCCATCGCAAGCGCACGCAGGGTGCGCACGGTGATGTCTTCGCCCGCCGCCCAGGTGCTGAGATCGGCATCATCCATCAGCGTGGTCGGCACCACCTCGGCATGGGCGGCGCTCATCGAGCGCAGCATGTTGCGGCGCACGCCGCGGATCGGTTCGTCTTTGTCATCGCCGGCCGGGGGCGGCATGAAGGCCGGTGTCGCAGCCGCTGGGCGCTCGCTGGCCACGACGGGCGCCGATGGCGCTGGTGATGCGGACTGCGTTGACGGATTCGCGGCTGCCGCTTTTACATCGGCCAGGGTAATCACACCGTCAGCACCGGTGGCACGCACACGCGCAAGATCGACCTTCATTTTTTTCGCCAGGGCGCGCACGGCCGGCATGGCTTTCACGCCGCCGATGGCGATAGCCTGTTCGCTGCGCACGGCGTTCGAACTTTCCATGGCACCGACCACGGTGCCGGCATCGCCGTCATCTTCGGCCGCCGCGGGTTCTGGAGTGGAGGCCGGTGCTGCCTGTGCCGCCGGTGCACCGTGGTGATGCCCGGTGTCCTGGGCGTCGGCGCGTTGCGGCAAGTTCGGATCGAGTTCGATTTCGACCAGCACCGCGCCGGTCAGGATGACATCGCCGGGCTGGCCGGCCAGCGCCAGCACTTTGCCGGAGAACGGCGAGGGCACATCGACCACGGCCTTGGCGGTTTCCATCGACACCAGCGGTGCGTCCAGACGGACCACATCGCCGATCTTGACATGCCATTCGACGATTTCGGCGTCCGGCAGGCCTTCGCCCAGATCCGGCAGATGGAAGGGTTTTACTGTGCTCATAATCAGCTCGCGGCAAGGGTGCGTTTGGCGGCGGCGACGATTTTCTCGACGCTCGGCAGGTATTTCATTTCCAGACGGAACAGCGGAATGTGGGTGTCGTAGCCGGTCACGCGTTCCACCGGCGCGACCAGATCATACATCGCCTTCTCAGCCAGCTGCGCAGCGATTTCGGCGCCGAAACCGGCGGTACGCGGCGCTTCATGCACAATCACGCAGCGCCCGGTCTTTTTCACCGACTCGTGGATGGTGTCGAAGTCGAGCGGTTTGACCGTGGCCAGATCGATCACTTCCGCGCTGATGCCGTCTTTGGCCAGGGCATCGGCGGCTTCCAGCGTTTCCTTGACCTGCGAGCCCCAGGTGACCAGGGTCACGTCGCTGCCATCGCGCAGCACGAAGCAGACATCCAAGGGCAACGCCTCGCCGTCGTCCGGCACCTCTTCCTTGTACTGTCGGTAGATGCGTTTGGGTTCGAAGAAAATCACCGGATCGGGATCGCGGATGGCGGCCAGCAGCAGGCCGTAGGCGCGTTGCGGCGAGCTCGGCATCACCACGCGCAGACCGGGCACATTGGTGAAGATGGCTTCGTTGGCTTCGCTGTGGTGTTCGGGCGCACGGATGCCGCCGCCCCAGGGCACGCGCAGCACCATCGGACAGCTCATCCGGCCGCGGGTGCGGTAACGCAGGCGCGCGGCGTGGCAGATGATGTGATCGACCATCGGATACATGAAGCCGTCGAACTGCGCCTCGGCAATCGGCTTCATGCCCTGTGCGGCCAAGCCGACGGTCAGGCCCGCGATGGTGGTTTCGTCCAGCGGCGTATCGAGGATGCGCTCGGGACCGAATTCCTGGATCAGGCCGGAGGTGGCGCGGAATACGCCGCCGTTGATGCCGACGTCTTCACCGAGCACCAGTACGCTCGGATCGCGGCGCATTTCATAGGCCATGGCCTGGGTCAGGGCTTCAATGAGGGTAATGGCGGCCATCAGCGTTTCTCCCAGCCCAGCGCCTGTTCGCGCTGTTCGGCGACATCATGCGGCAGTTCGGCGTAAAGGTAGTCGAACATCGCTTCCACCGGTTGAACGGTGGTGGCCAGATAGGCGTCCACCTCGGCATCGGCCCACGCGTTGGATTCAGCGATCCAGGCGGTTTCCTCGTCTTCGCTCCACCAGCCCTGCGCCAACAGATAGGTTTTCAGGCGCTTGACCGGCTCACGCTGCCAGGCCGCCTTGACCTGTTCGTCGTCGCGGTAGCGGCGGGCGTCGTCGGCGGTGGTGTGGTCGGACAGGCGATAGGTGATCAGCTCAAGCACGGTGCCGCCGTGGCCGTGGCGTGCGCGTTTGACCGCATGCGCCACCGCCGCTTTCACCGCGATGATGTCGTTGCCGTCCACCTGCAGGCATTCCAGACCACCGGCCAGCCCTTTCTGGGCCAGGGTTTTGGCGCCGGTCTGGGCCGTGCGCGGCACGGAGATGGCCCATTGATTGTTGATGATGCACAGCACGAAGGGCAGGCCGTAGGCGCCAGCCGAGTTGATGGCGGCGTAGGTGTCGGTTTTCGAGGAACCGCCGTCGCCGACACAGGCCAAAGCCACGCGTGCTTCGCCGCGCAGCTTGAAGGCCAGCGCCGAGCCGGCCGCATGCAGACATTGAGTGGCGATTGGCACGCACCAGGCGAAATCATGTGCCGGGCCGGAGAAATCATTGCCGCGTTCATCACCGCCCCAGTACATCAGTACTTCGCGCGGTTTCACGCCGCGGGCGAACTGGGCGCCGTATTCGCGGTAGCTGGGTGCGAACACATCGTCGATCTGCAGACTAGTGCCGATGCCGATGTGGGCCGCTTCATGACCGAGGCAGCTGGCATAGGTGCCGAGTTTGCCGGTGCGCTGCAGGGCCACCGCCTTGGCATCGAAGCAGCGGACCTTCAGCATTTCCTTGTAAAGATCGACCAGCTGCGTGCGGTCGCGGGCGAAATCAGGAAGATCGGGATTGACGATGCCGCCGTCGGCATCCATGTACTGCAGATAGTCGATTTCGAAATGTACGGCCGATTCCATTAAGGGCTCCTGGAAGCAGTGGCAGGGCATCCCGCCGGGAACGGTAATAGTGTAGCCGATAAGTTAAACTGGCGAGGTTAAGAAACCGTGAGCCAGCCATGACCGAACCCAGTAACCAACGCCCGCTCGAAGACGGCATTACCACCGACTTCACCGACCGCATGAGCTACGGCGGCTATCTGCGTCTGGATCGGATCCTGAGTGCACAGCATCCGCTCTCGGATCCGCCGGTGCACGACGAAACCCTGTTCATCATCCAGCACCAGACCTCCGAGCTGTGGATGAAGCTGGTCATCCACGAACTGCGGGCAGCCTTGGTCCAGCTGCGCGAAGATGACCTCGGCCCCTGTCAGAAGATGCTGGCACGCATCAAGCACATCCAGAAACAGCTGACCGAGCAGTGGTCGGTGCTGGAAACCCTGACCCCGAGCGATTACATGCAGTTCCGCAGCGTGCTCGGTTCATCCTCGGGGTTCCAGTCGCACCAGTACCGGGAAATCGAGTTCCTGCTCGGTAATAAAAACGCGCATTACGTGAAGGTGTTCGATTACGACCCGGACATCCACCGCCACCTGACCGACACCCTGAACGCGCCCAGTCTGTACGACGAATTCCTGCGCCATCTGGCGCGGCGCGGCCATGCCATTCCGGCCGAATGCCTGAACCGCGATTGGTCGCAGCCCTATGAGCGCCGGGAGGAAGTCATCGCCGCCTTCGAGCGCATCTATGAAAACAACGAAGCGCACTGGGAGGCCTACCACTTCTGCGAACAGCTGGTCGACATCGAGGTCAATTTCCAGCACTGGCGCTTCCGCCACCTGAAAACGGTCGAACGCATCATCGGTTACAAGCCGGGCACCGGCGGTTCCTCCGGCGTGGCCTTCCTGAAGAAAGCACTGGACCTGAGTTTCTTCCCGGAACTGTTCGAAGTCCGCACCCGTATCGGCTGAAAACAGCCGAATTTTCAGGAAATTGCGTCTTTTTTCGGAAAAAAGCTGTCAATCGACAGCGTTTTAATTATCATGAAGCCACCATTCCACCATCAAAATAAACCTAAGGGAGAGTCCGCATGAGCGGAGCAGTTGAGAATAGAGACGGCTTCATGCCGCCACCGGCCGGCGAGTTCCTCGGCCATCCGAAAGCCTTATGGAATCTGTTCGCCAGCGAATTCTGGGAACGCTTCATGTACTACGGCATGCGCGCCATGCTGGCGGTGCATATCGCGGCCGCGTTTTTCGCGCATCTGGGCGACGGTGCCCGCGCCGAAGCCAGCCTGACCTACGGCGGCTTCACCTCCCTGGTGTACATGACCGGCATCGCCGGCGGCTTCGTGGCCGATCGTATCCTCGGCTATCAACGCTCGATCATGCTCGGCGGCGCCTTGATGGCGGTCGGCAGTTTCATGCTGATGGCGCCCGACCTCACCACCTTCGTCATCGGCCTGGCCGTGATCGTGGTGGGCAACGGACTGTTCAAGCCCAACATCTCCACCATGGTGGGCAAGCTGTACGCGCCGGGCGACGTGCGCCGCGACTCGGGCTTCACCATTTTCTACATGGGCATCAACGCCGGCGCGTTCTTCGCGCCGTTCATCTGCGCCTCGTGGATCGGCCAGACCTACGGCTACCGCTGGGGCTTCTTCTCGGCCGGCATCGGCATGATTCTCGGCCTGATGGTATTCCAACTGCTGAAAGGGTGGCTCGGCCACGTGGGCACCGCGCCGGAAGGCAAGAAGGGTTTCGCGCCCGTCATCCAGGTGCTGCTGGCCGCGGCCGTGATGGTCATCCCGGTGTACTACCTGCTCAGCAAGAGCGACATCCTGGGCGTGCTGCTAATCGGCATGATGCTGGCGCTGGTGGCCTATTTCGTCTACAGCGGCGTGCGCAGCGGCGACAAGGTGCAGCTGCACCGCTACATCGCCATGCTGATCCTGTTCGTGGCCAACATCCTGTTCTGGGCGCTGTTCGAGCAGGCCGGTTCTTCGCTGACCTTCCTGGCGCAGGACTTCGTGAAGATGCCGGACGTGTCCATCCTCGGCTGGACCCCGACCTTCGAAGTGTTCCAATCGGTCAATCCGGTGTTCATCATCCTGCTGGCGCCGGTGTTCGCCACGCTGTGGATCAAGCTCGACAAAGCCGAATGGAATCCGTCGATTCCGCGCAAGTTCGCCTACGGCATGGCTGGCGCGGCGCTGGGCTTCTACGTGCTGGTGTTCGCCATCCAGAACTTCGTGGACGCCGGCGGCAAGATCAGCTGGGTCTGGCTGGCCCTGACCTACCTGATCCACACCATGGGCGAGCTGTGCCTGTCGCCGATCGGCCTGGCCATGGTGACCAAGCTGGCGATGCCCAAGGAAACGGGCCTGGCCATGGGCGGCTGGTTCCTGTCCATCGCGATGGCCAACTTCGTCGCCGGCCGCATCGCCGCGATCGCCTCGGGCGGCAACGCCGAGGGCGAGAGCGCCAGCTCGCTGCTGCAGTACGCCAGCACGTTCAACCAGTTGTTCATCCTGGGCATCGTGATTGCCGTGCTGTTCTTCCTGGCGGCACCGCTGATCAACAAACTGATGCATGGCGTGAAGTAAGCGCCTTTTTCAGGGTCAAACGTAAAGCGGCCTTCGGGCCGCTTTTTTGTTTTAGAATCAAATCATGCGGGTGTCGTTCAATGGCAGGACCTGAGCTTCCCAAGCTCAAGACGTGGGTTCGATTCCCATCACCCGCTCCAGATTGCATGGACTGCTAAACCCATCAGACTGTTATCGATTTTAGTTGAATGCTTTAAGAGCCTTTCAGCTAAGGCAGATGACAGTGAACTGCAACAAATAATTAGCTCTTGTGTTGTTGTACGTACAGATATGCCAGGAAACCAATGATGAGGCAGGCAAGTGCAACGATGTCCGCCATGAAAACGCGTGCCACCTGGGTATTGTAGCCGCCCACAGACCACGCCAGCCACAGAAAAGACACAACGCTAACAAAGCCGGCGATGAACGCGATTGCCTGGTATTGGGGGCGATAGGCGGCGAAGAGAAGGAACAGGCCAAGAAGACCGAAGAGTACGGCGCGATGGCGCATGAGGATGGCAAGGTTGGGGTCGTTGAAGGGCAAGCCATAGAGCGCAGCAAGCCGTTCGCCGCCAAGCACCCCCGAAAGCGGTAGCAGGTGAATGATGGCTACGACAACAAGCATCGCTGTTACCAAGTATCGCATGAGCATTCCTTGTGGGCCTAATGTTTGAATTCAGGAGCGCGACGCAGCTTCATCGCGGCGCGTCCCTTGGAATGATGGGTTAGGCGCCGTTTCCCTAATCGACGATGAAAAGCTTTGCCCCAACCGCCGTAGAGGACCGGTGCGGTTCAGTATTATCGGCAACTTGGTAACTCATGCCTGCTGTGAGAACGAATTTGCGACCGTCCTCTAACTCTGTATGGAGTTCGCCTTCGGTGCACAAAAGTATGTGGCCTTTCACGCACCAATGATCTGCGAGATAGCCGGGTGTGTACTCAACGAAACGAACACGGACATTTCCGAAATTCTGAGTGCGCCAATAAGCCAGTCCAATTTCACCTTTGTGCTCAGTACGTTCGACCGTTGACCAATCGGTGATGCCGAATGGGATGTTGGATATTTGCATGACAAATCCCTGTGTTAAAGGTGCCTAACAATTGAATTAAGAGGCAGCCGCCATGGGTAAGTTTAGTTTAAAAAATTTTCGGGCCGGCTGTCCGCTTGAATGAATAGTTAGGCGAACCATTTTGGAAAAACCAAAAGAGTACCCATGCCAGCTTCAAGCATAATGCCACCGATGTTCTTGATGTCACTATTGCGGTCAACAAGTGCCGAGTAGACACGCCCAACGGATGCACCTAGCCAGGCAGCTCCCGCGACCATGAACGCCATCTCTGCCTGTGCGACGATGCATGCGACACCAAGCGCAACGAATAAGCCACCGTAGGTTGCGCGTATCTCTGATCGTCCATTCAAGCCGACTGGAGAGATGCTCACGAAGGCGGCGGCCTTGTCGGGAAGAAAGAGGCCGAGCAAGCCGAGAAGAGTCGTCACAACCGCACCAATGTTTGCAAGAATCAGGATAGGCTCCATGGGTCTCCAACGCCTAACTACTATTAGACGGCAACATCGCCGTGATAAGACATTAAACGGCGCCCAAAATCCCCCGTCAACCCGAATTATTCCGCGCCCGGCTTCTCGGCCAACTCCGCCGCTTCCAGCGTATTGAGTATCGCCAACAGGGTGTTCTGCGCCTCCGGCGCCAGATGCGCCAGAATCTTCCGTTCATAGGCCAGCGCCAGCGGCACGATCTGGTCGAACACCGCATAACCCTTCGCGCTGAGCGCCAGGCTGGAACGCCGGGCATCGGTGGGGTCGGTCTGCCGGTTCAGGAACTTCTTGCCCATCAGCGCCGAAACCGCCCGGCTCACCGCCACTTTATCCATGGCCGTGCGCTCGGCCACGGTGTTGGCGCTCAGGCCGCGTTCGTGGCCCAGCACCGCCATCACCCGCCATTCGGTGATGGACAGGTTGAAGCGCGCCGAATACAGCCGGGCGATGTCCTGGCTGACCCGGTTCGACAGCACCGACAGGCGGTAGGGCAGGAAGCGTTCAAGCCGGAGTTCGGCATGGGGTTTGGGGCTGGGCATGGTGGCTTGCAATTGGTTTCAATTGAAACTATATTAACGCATCCGTCACCGCTGTAAAGGACCCTGCATGAACGCCCAAGTCGAAAATTCCCGCGTCACCTTCGAAAACCCGATGGGCATCGACGGTTTCGAGTTCGTTGAGTTCGCTGCCCCGGCCGGACAGGCCCAGCAGCTGCACGACTATTTCCGCATGCTCGGCTTCGTGCCGGTGGCCCGCCACAAGACCCGCGCCATCACCACCTACCGCCAGGGCGACTGCACTTTCCTGATCAATGAAGACCCGGACTCGTTCGCCGCCGATTTCGCCGCCGAGCATGGTCCCAGCGCCTGCGGTTTCGCCATCCGCGTCAATAAGCTGGCCGAATGGGCCCGCGTGCAGGCGCTGAAGAACGGCGCCACCCCGGTCACCCACAAGGAATTGACCAAGGCCGTGGCCGCACCGGTCATCGAAGGCATCGGCGGCTGCATGCTTTATATCGTCGACCGCTATGACGAGAAAGGCACCATCCACGATCCGGATTACGAATGGATTCCCGGCGCGGAAATGATGCCGAAGGGTTTCGGGCTGACCTTCATCGACCACCTGACCCATAACCTGTTCGTCGGCAACATGGCCAAGTGGTCGGAATACTACGAGAAGCTGTTCAACTTCCGCGAAATCCGCTACTTCGACATCAAGGGCGCCAAGACCGGACTGCTGTCGAAGGCGATGACCGCCCCTGACGGAATGGTGCGTATTCCGTTGAACGAGTCCTCGGATCCCAAATCGCAGATCAATGAATATCTGGAAACCTACAACGGCGAGGGCATCCAGCACATCGCCTGCTTCACTGACGATATCTACGCCACGGTCGAGAAGATGATCGCCGCCGGCGTGAAATTCCTGGACACACCCGACACCTATTTCGAAGCTGTCGATACGCGCATTCCGAACCACGGTGAAGATCTGGAACGACTGCGCCGCAACAAGATCCTGATCGATGCCGATCCGGAAACCAAACAGCGAAAGCTGCTGCAGATCTTCACCCAGAACGCGGTCGGTCCGATTTTCTTCGAGATCATCCAGCGCAAGGGCAACGAGGGTTTCGGCGAAGGCAACTTCCAGGCCCTGTTCGAGTCCATCGAGCGCGACCAGATGCGCCGCGGCGTGCTGTAAGGAGTCGCCATGACGCTCGCCTACCAATCCGGATTCGGCAATGAATTCGCCACCGAAGCGCTGCCGGGCACCTTGCCGCAGGGCCGCAATTCGCCGCAACGCGTGACGCACGGCCTGTATGCCGAACAGCTGAGCGGCACTGCATTCACCGCGCCGCGGCACAGCAACCGCCGCACCTGGTTCTACCGCATCCGTCCGGCCGCGCTACACGGTGCGTTTGAACTACTGCCGGAAACCGGGTTCCACAACCGCTTTGCGGAACTGCCGGCTGATCCAAACCAACTGCGTTGGTCGCCGCTGCCGGCCGCCACGCCGGGCACGGATTTCATCGATGGCCTGTTCGCCATGTGCGGCAATGCCGGCGTCGGCGTGCACCGCTATGCCGCCAATGCCGACATGCGGGGCCGCTTCTTCAGCAACACCGATGCCGAGATGCTGATCGTGCCGCAGGCCGGCCGTCTGCGTCTGCGTACCGAAATGGGCGTGCTGGAAATTGAACCGCAGGAGATCGCGGTGATTCCGCGCGGCATCCGCTTCTCGGTCGATCTGCCGGACGGCAGCGCCGCCGGTTACGTGGCCGAAAACTACGGCGCACTGCTGCGTCTGCCGGATCTGGGTCCGATTGGTTCCAACGGTCTGGCCAATCCGCGTGACTTCCTGTATCCCGTTGCCGCTTACGAAGACCGCGAGGGTGATTTCGAACTGCTCAACAAATTCCAGGGCCGGCTCTGGCGCGCCCCGATCGGGCATTCGCCGCTGGATGTGGTCGGCTGGCACGGTAACTACGCGCCTTACAAATACGACCTGCGCCGCTTCAACACCATCGGCTCGATCAGCTATGACCATCCGGATCCGAGCATCTTCCTGGCGCTGTATTCGCCGAGCGATACCGCCGGCACCAGCAATCTGGATTTCGTCATTTTCCCGCCACGCTGGCTGGTGGCGCAGGACACCTTCCGTCCGCCATGGTTCCACCGCAACATTGCCAGCGAATTCATGGGTCTGATCCACGGCGTGTACGACGCCAAGGCCGATGGCTTCGTCCCGGGCGGCGCCTCGCTGCACAACGCGATGAGCGCGCACGGCCCGGATGCCGCCACCTTCGACAAGGCTTCCGCGGCCGATCTGAGCAAGCCGGATGTCATTACCGGCACCATGGCCTTTATGTTCGAATCCCGCCATATGTTCGCGCCCACGCAGCAGGCGCTACAATGTGCCAGCCGCCAGCGCGACTACCAATCCTGCTGGCAAGGCCTGCGCAAAAACTTCAAACCGGACAACGCATGAAACTCGCTTCCCTGAAACAAGGCGGCCGCGACGGCACGCTGGTGGTGGTCTCCAAAGACCTGCAACGCGCCGTGCCGGTGCCGGCCATTGCGCCGACCCTGCAACGCGCGCTGGAAGACTGGCAGAACGCCGCGCCGCGTCTAAACCGCATGTATGAAGCGCTAAACCACGGCAATGTGCAGACGATTGACGCTGAAGACGTGATTACGCTCGACATGGCCGCCTTGGCCGCGCCCCTGCCGCGCGCCTATGAGTTCGTTGATGGCAGTGCCTATCTGCCGCACGTGGCGCGCGTACGCAAGGCCCGCGGCGCGGAAGTGCCGGAAAGTTTCTACACCGATCCGCTGATGTACCAGGCGGTGTCGGCCGGTTTTTACGGCCCGCGCGATCCGGTGCTGGTGCCCAGCGAAGCCTTCGGCATCGATCTGGAAGCGGAAGTGGTGGTGGTCACTGACGATGTTCCGATGGCGGTCACGCCCGAACAGGCCGCCAGCCACATCCAGCTGATCGGTTTGATCAACGACGTGTCACTGCGCAACCTGATTCCCGACGAGCTGGCAAAAGGCTTCGGCTTCCTGCAGTCGAAACCGCGCTCGGCGCTCAGCCCGGTGTTCGTCACCCCCGACGAACTGGCCGACGCCTGGCAGGACAGCAAAGTGCATCTGGCCCTGCTGACCCACATCAACGGCGAATGGTTCGGCGCGCCGGAAGCGGGCGTTGATATGCAGTTCAACTTCGCCCAGCTGATCGCGCATGCCGCCAAGACCCGGCCGCTGTCAGCCGGCACCATCATCGGTTCAGGCACCGTGGCCAATGAAGACACCGCGCTCGGCGCGTCCTGTTTCGCCGAACGCCGCACCGTGGAAACCCTGCGCGACGGCAAACCGAGCACGCCGTTCATGAAATTCGGCGATGTCGTGCGCATCGAGATGAATGACCGCAGCGGCGCCAGTGTGTTCGGCGCCATCGAACAGAAAATCACCGCCGCCGGAGCCTGAACCATGGCCGAACCCAATCTGGTGCTTTATCACTACTGGCGCTCCAGCGCCAGTTACCGTGCCCGCATCGCGCTGAATCTGAAAGGACTGGATTACCGCATCGTGCCAGTGCATCTGCTGGAAGACGGCGGCCAGCAGCATCACGAGGCCTACCGGGTGCTCAATCCCCAGCAATTGGTACCGACTCTGATGCACGGTGGTCATGCCATCGGCCAATCGCTAGCCATCATCGAATACCTCGACGAGGTGTTTCCCGGCCCAGGCCTGCTGCCAGCCGAACCGCTGGCGCGCGCCTTTGTGCGCGGCCTGGCACTGTACATCGCCTCGGAAGGCCAGCCGCTGATGAATCTGCGCGTGTTGCAGCACCTGCAGCACACCCACGGCCTGGACGAAGACGCCCGCAACGCCTGGGTCCGGCATTGGCTGGCGGTCAATTTCGGCAATATTGAACAGCAATTGGCGGCCAATCCGCATGCCGGTGCGTTCACTGCCGGTGATACGCCCGGCTTAGCCGAATGCTGCTTGGTACCGCATGTGTTCGCGGCTGCGCGCTTCAATCTCGACATGACGCCGTATCCAAACGTGATGCGCATCGTCGGCCAATGTCAACCCTTGCCAGCCTTCGCCCGTGCGCATCCCGGGCGGCAACCGGATACGCCCGCGGAATTCCGCGTCAATTGATGCCGGAAAAAGCCCGCTTGCGCGGTCTTTGTTGTTACTGGTTGTTGTACAGATCGCCGTAGGGGTCGTGTTCGGTGCTACCACCCTCCGACAAGCGGATTTTGAGCGCCAGTCCATCGCGTGAGTCGGCTTTGAGCAGGGCTTCGTCGAGGGTAATCTTGCCGTCCTTGTACATGCGGAACAGGGACTGGTCGAAAGTGTGGATGTCTTCATCCAGACTGGTATCCATCGCTTCCTTGAGTTGGTGGATTTGTCCGCGCCGGATCAGGTCGCGGATCATCGGGGTGTTGATCAGCACTTCCGTAGCCGGCATGCGGCGGCCATCGACACCGACCACCAGACGCAGCGAAATCACCGCACGCAGATTCAGCGCAAGATTCATCAGGATGTTCTTGTGCGTGGCTTCCGGGAAGAAGTTCAAGATGCGTTCGAGGGTCTGGTCGGCATTGTTGGAGTGCAGAGTAGCCAGACACAGATGACCGGTCTCGGCGAAGGTGATGGCCGCTTCCATGGTAGAGGCGTCCAGGATTTCGCCGATCAGGATGACGTCCGGCGCCTCGCGCATAGCATTCTTCAGTGCGTTGTGGAAGGCGTGGGTGTCGAAGCCGACTTCGCGCTGGTTGACCAGCGATTTCTTGTGCCGGTGCAGGAATTCGATCGGGTCTTCTATGGTCAGGATGTGACCTGCCTGGGTTTCGTTGCGGTGATCGATCATCGCCGCCAACGCCGTGGATTTGCCTGAACCGGTGGAGCCGACCACCAGCACCAGACCGCGCGGCTCGTTGATGATGCGCTTGAGGATCTCTGGCAGCTTCAGTTCTTCGATGGTGGGGATTTCGCTCTTGATGGCACGGATGACCATGGCGATCTCACCGCGCTGCTTAAAGCAGTTGACCCGGAAGCGGCCGACTTCGTGGATGGAGATGGCCATGTTGTATTCCAACTGGTGCTCGAACACCTCGATCTGGTTTTCATCCATCAGCGAATAGGCAATCTTCTTGACCATACCGGTCGGCAGATCGTTGTCGCCAAGCGGGTAAAGTTTGCCCTCGACCTTGATGTAGACGGGGGCCCCGGTACTCAGGAAAAGGTCAGACGCGTTTTTCTCGCGCATCAGTTTCAGGAAATAGCCGATATCCATAAGTCCCCTTGTCCGGTTTTTGCTGGAGCCGTTATTGTGTACACTGGAACGCGGTTCCAGATACCCTCTTTCAATGGATTATAGAGTGTCCAAGCTGTTTGTGTACTTGTCGGCCATCGCTTTTTTTCTGGCGATGACGCCTGTCTTTGCCCAGACCTCGGCAGCCACGCCGGCGTTTGCCGCGGCCGAACGTGCATTGCTCGAGGCCGAGCGCGAACAGGCCACACAATGGGCAGCAGAGACTTACCAGGCCGCGCGCGATGCCTATGCCCAGGCGCAGGTCCTGCAGCTCAAACGCAAGAAGATCGATGCCGACCGCGCCGCACAGACTGCGGAAGCACAAGCGGCCCTGGCCACCGCGCAGGCCCGGCAGCGCAAGCTGACCGAGCAGATCGAACGCAAGATTTCCGAAAACAATGCCCTGCGGCGGAATTTGCTGCTGGGCAAAAGCGGCGACCCGCCATGAGCCCTCGTCTGCCGTTACTGTTGCTTCTGCTGGCCTGCACGCCCGCGCCGGCACAGACACCCTCTGCAGATCCGCAGCAGCAATGGCCGCTTCTGCAGGAGCGTCTGGCCATTGTGGATGCCGCCGCCGGTGAGGGCGATGCCGCGGCGCTGGAGCGTCTGCAGGCCCGTCAGGCTTTGCAGGCCTTGCCGGAGCTGCGTTCCCGTGACCGGGCCTTCGCCACCGGCATTGCCGCACTCCGGGTCAGTACGGCTGAAACCGCATTGAAGGTGGCGCAACTGCGCCAGCAATCGCTCGAACTCGACCGAGAGCGCGACGCAATCGTGCTCGAAGCCAGCCGACGCGATGCCGAATTGGCGCGCAAGGAAGCCGAGCGCCTGCGTCTGCAGGCGCTGGCCCGCGAAGAAGAAGAGGCCTTGTTGAATGTGGACGCCGCCCTGGTGGCTGAAGAATCGGCCTCGGCCGGTGCCGCTTTGGCCGCCAAAGATGGCGAACTGGCGCGTTTGGAAGAGGAACTGGCGGCCTTGGCCAATGCCCGTGGCGACGATTTGGTCAGTCTGGGCGGGTCGGGCAAGGGCCGTTACCGTGTCGCGGGTACCGCGTTCCTGGCCGGCAAAGCCACCCTGCAGCCGGAAGCCCGGCAAAGCCTCAGCCAGCTGGGCAAGCGCCTGAAGGCCTCTGGCAAAGCTTGGTCCGTGGAGGGCTTCAGCGATAATCTGGGTAGCGACGAGTCCAATCTGGCCCTGTCACGCCAACGCGCCGAGGCGGTAATGGCGGTGCTTCGGGCCGCCGGTGTGCCTGCCGGCAAACTCAGCGCCAAAGGCTGGGGTTCTGCCAAGCCTTTGGCTACAAACACTGGAAAATCAGGGCGTGCGCAGAATCGGCGTGTCGAGATCATCCAGAAATAAGCGGAAAATCAGCAGCTTGTGATTTTTAGCCACGCGTCATAAACCTATAAGTCCATGAAAAATAATAATAAAACTTCGATTTTACGATTCCGGTCCGAGGCCATTTTGAAAATATCGCGAAATCAACGACATAAAAAAGGGCTTGCGGCCCGAAAAAGACCGGCGTAGGTTTTATATCCCATGCAGGCTATTTTCCGTTGCATGGCGAAAGCGAGCCACGATCATGCACGACGCCACATCACCTCGTCCCGATGCAGCACAGGAATTCCGGCCGGAAGCGGGCCGCGGATTCGACGTCATGAACGCGCGCACAACCCATGAAACCCCGGCCTTGCCGGGGTTTTATTTTTGCCAAGGGGGTTCCTGTGTTTGAAGGTCAATCAAAACAGTCGGTCGATTCACGCATGCAGGCGGACAGTGATTTCCGCCGGCTGTATTTCCACCATCAGAAGCTGGACAAAAAAGTCAACGATGCCGAGCTCGGCGTATTGCCGATCGACGACCGGACGCTGACCCGCATGAAGCGGGAAAAGTTGCTGGCCAAGGACCGTCTAACCCGCATGCTCGGCGACGGCAGTCGTTGAGCGGGGACTGAAACAGGCCAGGGTGGCGATCCGGTCCTCCTCGTCGGACCGCCGTCACCCGGCCTTCGCAGGGGGTGAAACTGGTAGAATGTGCTGTCGCCATTTTCTGCCAATCCCATGACCATCCATCACAGTGTTCTGGAACTGATCGGGCAGACCCCCATGGTCAAAGCCCAACATCTCGACGCTGGCCTGTGCGAGCTCTACCTCAAACTCGAATGCATGAATCCGGGCGGCTCGATCAAGGACCGCATCGGCGTGTCGATGATCGAAGCGGCCGAGCGTGCCGGGAAAATTCGGCCGGGCGACACCCTGGTCGAGGGTACTGCCGGCAATACCGGTATCGGACTGGCGCTGGTCGCCCAGCAGAAAGGCTATAAGCTGCTGCTGGTAGTGCCCGACAAAATGAGCCGTGAGAAGATCTTCAACCTGCGTGCCATGGGCGCGGAAGTGGTGCTGACCCGCTCCGATGTCGCCAAAGGCCACCCTGAGTACTACCAGGACATGGCCGAGCGCATCGCGCGTGAAACGCCCGGCGCGTATTTCATCAATCAATTCGGCAATCCCGATAACCCGCTGGCACATGAAACCGGCACCGGCCCGGAAATCTGGGAGCAGATGAATCAAGACATGGATGCCATCGTGTTCGGTTGCGGCAGTTCCGGCACCATGACCGGTCTGTCGCGCTTCTTCGAAACCGCCGCGCCCCATGTCGAACTGGTACTGGCCGATCCGGTCGGTTCCATTCTTACCCAGTACATCAATGAAGGCGTGCTCAGTACCAAGTCGGGCAGCTGGCTGGTGGAAGGCATCGGCGAAGATTTCCTGCCACTCATTTCCGATTTTCACCGGGTCAAGAAAGCCTATGCGATTTCCGATAAGGAAAGCTTCATGGCCGGCCGCGAACTACTGATGAAGGAGGGCGTGCTCGGTGGCTCATCTTCCGGCACCTTGCTGGCGGCCGCGCTGAAATACTGCCGCGAGCAGACCGTGCCCAAAAAGGTTGTGGTGTTCGTGTGCGATACCGGCAACAAATACCTGTCGAAGATGTACAACGATTACTGGATGCTCGACAACGGCTTCCTCGAACGCAAAGCCAAAGGCGATCTGTCCGATCTGATCCTGCGACCCTACGCCAAGCGCGATACGGTGGTGGTCGGCCCGAACGACAGCCTGACCGTCGCTTACCAGCGCATGAAGATGTACGACGTTTCCCAGCTGCCGGTGATGAATGACGAGAAGATCGTCGGCATCGTTGACGAATCGGATGTGCTGATGCATGTGCACACCGACCAGGAGCGCTTCAAGGATCTGGTGTCGACCGCGATGGTGCGCGAGCTGGAAGTGCTCGAGGTCGATGCGCCGATGGCGGAACTGATGCCGGTGTTCGATGCCGGTAAGGTCGCCATCGTGATGGATGGTACCCGCTTCCTCGGCCTGATTACCCGCATCGATCTGTTGAATTACCTGCGCCGCCGCGTGCAATAAAGGAATCCCATGAGCAGCAAGAAAACCCACGGCATCGGCACCAAAGCCATCCATGCCGGCCAGAGCCCCGACCCGTCCACGGGTGCGGTGATGGTGCCGATTTATGCGACATCAACCTACGCCCAGGCCAGCCCGGGCGATCATCAGGGTTATGAATACTCGCGCAGCCATAATCCGACCCGCTTCGCCTACGAGCGCTGCGTGGCCGAGCTCGAATCCGGGACCCACGGCTATGCCTTCGCCTCCGGTCTTGCCGCGACCTCGACCGTGCTGGAACTGCTTGATTCGGGCGCGCACGTGATCTGCATGGACGACGTGTATGGCGGCACCTACCGTCTGTTCGAACGCGTGCGTCGTCGCAGCGCCGGGCTGGAGTTCAGTTTCGTCGATCTGAATGATCTGGACGCGGTGAAAGCCGCACTGCAGCCGAATACCAAAATGATATGGTGCGAAACTCCGACCAACCCCTTGCTGAAACTGGTCGATATCCGCCGTCTGGCTGAATTCGCCAAGGCCAACGGCCTTCTGCTGGCGGTCGATAACACCTTCAGTTCGCCGGTGCTGCAGCGACCGCTGGAGCTCGGTGCCGACATCGTCATGCATTCGGCCACCAAATACCTGAACGGGCATTCCGACATCGTCGGCGGCATGGTGGTGGTGAAGGATGCCGCACTGGCTGAGCAGATGACTTTTCTGCAGAACGCCATCGGCGGCGTGCAGGGACCGTTCGACAGCTTTCTGGCGCTGCGTGGGCTGAAAACCCTGCACCTGCGCATGAAAGCCCACTGCGAAAACGCGCAATTCATCGCCGAAAAACTGGAAGCGCATCCGGCGGTGGAAAAAGTCGCCTATCCGGGCTTGGCCTCGCACCCGCAGCATGCCTTGGCCAAAACGCAGATGTACGGCTTCGGCGGCATGGTCAGTGTCTGGCTGAAGGGTGGCTTCCCGGAAGCCAAGCGTTTCATGGAACGGCTGGAACTGTTCACCTGCGCCGAATCGCTCGGTGGTGTGGAAAGCCTGGCCAATCACCCGGCAGTGATGACCCATGCCTCGATTCCGGAAGATCGTCGCAATGCCCTGGGCGTCACCGGTAATCTGGTCCGGCTCAGCGTCGGCGTCGAGGATGCCATGGACCTTTGGTCCGATATCCAGCAGGCGCTTTCGGCTTGATACTGGCGTCATAGCGAGGATTTCTTCATGAACAACAAACTCTACGCCAGCGCCGATGATGCCCTGCGTGGCATCGTGCAGGACGGCCAGACCGTGGCGGTCGGCGGTTTCGGCCTGTGCGGCATTCCCGAGGCCTTAATCGCCGCGCTGCGCGATTCCGGAAAAACCGGACTGACCGCCATCTCCAATAATGCCGGCGTTGATGGCTTCGGACTCGGCATGCTGCTAGCCAGCCGCCAGATCCGCAAGATGGTGTCCTCATACGTGGGCGAGAACAAGGAATTCGAGCGGCAGTATCTGGCCGGCGAACTGGAGCTTGAATTCAATCCGCAGGGAACCTTGGCGGAGCGCCTGCGTGCCGGCGGTGCCGGCATCCCGGCCTTTTTCACCCGCACCGGTTACGGCACCATCGTGGCCGAGGGCAAGGAAACCCGTGAATTCGACGGCAAGCATTATGTGCTGGAAACCGCGCTGCACGCCGATATATCGCTTGTGAAGGCCTGGAAGGCCGATGCTTCCGGCAATCTGGTGTACCGCAAAACCGCTCGAAATTTCAATCCGGCGGTGGCGATGGCCGGAAAGATCTGTGTTGTGGAAGTCGAGGAGCTGGTGGAAGTCGGCGCGCTCGATCCGGACACAATCCACACACCGGGCATTTACGTTGACCGCATCGTAGTCAACGCAAATCCGGAAAAACGCATCGAACAACGCACCGTGCGTACGACATAAGGAGAATGACATGGCTTGGGCCCGTGATGACATGGCCAAACGCGCCGCCGCCGAACTGAGCGACGGTGCCTATGTGAACCTTGGTATCGGCCTGCCGACCTTGGTGGCCAACCACATTCCCGAGGGCATGGATGTTTGGCTGCAGAGCGAGAACGGCCTGCTCGGCATCGGTCCGTTTCCGACCGAAGACGAGGTGGATGCCGATCTGATCAATGCCGGCAAGCAGACGGTAACCGCGCGTGCCGGCGCCAGTTACTTCGGCAGCCACGATTCCTTCGCGATGATCCGCGGAGGTCACATCGATCTCGCCATCCTCGGCGCCATGCAGGTCACCGACAAGGGCGATCTGGCCAACTGGATGGTGCCCGGCAAGATGGTCAAGGGCATGGGCGGCGCGATGGATCTGGTGGCCGGCGTCAAGCGCGTGGTGGTGCTGATGGAGCACGCCGCCAAAGATGGCTCGCCGAAAATCCTGCCCGAATGCACCTTGCCGCTGACCGGCCTTGGCGTAGTCAACCGCATCATCACAGAGTTGGGTGTGTTTGACGTAACCGAAGTGGGGCTGAAGCTAGTCGAGTCGGCGCCGGAAGTGTCTCTCGAGGAAATCAAAAGCAAGACCGGCGTTCCCGTGCTGCAGTAATTCGCAGCACGCTGAAGAAAAAACCCCGCGACAGCGGGGTTTTTCGTATAAATCCATCGTCCGGTTACAACGCTTTTTCCAGCTCTGGCAGAATCTGAAACAGATCACCCGCCAGTCCGAAATCAGCCACTTCGAAAATCGGCGCTTCAGCATCTTTGTTGATAGCGACGATGGTACCGGCGTCTTTGATGCCGGTCAGGTGCTGGATGGCGCCGGAAATGCCAATGGCGATGTACAGCTCGGGCGAAATGATCTTGCCGGTCTGGCCAACCTGCAGTTCATTCGGCACATAGCCGGCGTCGACCGCGGCACGCGAGGCACCCACGGCGGCACCGATTTTATCGGCCAGAGAATATATGATGGCAAAGTTTTCGGCCGAGCCCAAGGCGCGACCTCCGGAAACCACCTTGGTCGCACTCTGTAAATCCGGGCGATCGGATTTGCCCTGCTGCAGGGAAACAAAGCGGCTGTGGGTGGGTAGTGGGGCTGAAAGGGCAAGAGCTTCGACCGGTGCGCTGCCGTCATTGCCGGCCACCGGCCAGGACGCGGTGCGCACGGTGGCGACCACCGGCTTGTCGGCCGGGGCATTGACGGTAATGATGGCGTTGCCGGCATAGATCGGGCGCTTGAAGCTGTGACTGGACTCCACGCTCATTACATCGGAAATCTGACCGACGCCGAGCAGGGCGGCCACACACGGCATCAGGTCTTTACCGAAGGTGGTCGACGGGCCGAACACATGGCTGTAGCCGACGGCGGCCTGTGCGATCTGCGGAGCCAGCACCTGCGCGATGGCATGGGCATTGGCGGCATTATCGGACACCAGCACTTTGCTGACACCGGAAATTTTCGCGGCTTGCGCCGCCACGGCTTGGCCGGCATCTGACAGCACCAGTACATCAATGGCGTCGGCGTGCAGGGCGGAGGCGCAGGACACGCAGCGTGCGGTGGCGCCGTTGAGTTGGCCGTTGAGGTGTTCGGCGATGATCAGTACGCGGCTCATTAGACAAGTCCTTTGTTTTTCAGGGCGGCGACCAGTTCGGCGACGTCTTTGACCATCACACCTTTGCTGCGTTTGGCGGGTGGCGCGTAGTGCGTGGTTTCCAGGAAGTCGGCGGATTCCACACCCAGGTCGGCGAAGGCGAGGGTTTCCAGCGGCTTGCTCTTGGCTTTCATGATGTCGGGCAGCTTGATGAAACGCGGTTCGTTCAAGCGAAGATCGACGGTGACCACGGCCGGCAGATCGATGTCGAGGATTTCCAGACCGGCATCGACTTCACGGGTGACCTGGGCTTTGCCGCCATCGATGGCGATGGCGCCAGCAAAGGTGGCCTGCGGACGGCCCCAGAGCGTGGCCAGCATCTGGCCGGTCTGGTTGGCGTCGTCGTCGATGGCCTG
>JAJTGG010000001.1:0-11807 GCA_021299355.1 Lysobacteraceae bacterium | reverse complement strand
TCGCGGATGCGCAGGGCTTCTTCCAGGGCGATGTCGTCGAACGGATTGGCGGACAGTTTCACGCCATCGGTGATGACACCGGATCCGTCGGGTTTGACTTGAATACGCACGTTGTAATCGACCACGCGCTTGTAACCAACCAGAATCTTCATTGCTCGGCCTCAAAGGGGAGTGTTTCGGGAAAAAACAGCCCCTTATTCTAGCCCAAATCCGCTTTTTCAAACAGCCGTTTGGGCTGAAGGAAGGGTGAAATCAAAGGCTTAAACGGCTTTTGAGAGCAGATACAAAACGCTGGGCGGCGCCATCGGCGTAATTGAAGAACAGCGAGGGTTCGGTCAGCTCCAGCTCCAACAGGCAAGGCCGGCCATCCTCGTCGCGCAGCAGATCGATGCGGGCATAGGCTAGCGGGCCGTCCAGCCTGAACAGCGCGGGTAGGGTTGCGATGACCTGCTGGGCCAAGGCCATTTCATCCTCGCCCGGCACACGCGCCATGATTTCTTCGGGTGCGAACAGTTTTTCGGTCGGCCCTTCGTCGCGTTTGAGCAAGGGGCCTTTGCGGATGGCATGCGAATACACGCCGTTGAAGTACAGCAGTGCGGTTTCGCCCGCGTCATCTACTTTGCTTAAGTAAGGCTGCAGCAGGGTGCTGCGGTTTTTCAGCTGCAGGCGTTTGATATGCATCAGTGCCGCATCGATATCCTCACGGCCATAACGCTGGGCGTCCTTCGAGCCGGCGCCCACGGCCGGTTTGACCACGAATTCGGTATGCTCGAACGCATCGAGGAACGCATGCAGACCGTCTTCGGCATGCTGTTCGGGTTCGATGAAGCGGCTCGGCACGGTGTGGATGCCTTGGGCAGCCAGCACCTCGAGATAATGCTTGTCGGTGTTGCTGGTGATGACTGCGAGCGGGTTCAGCAGCGTGCTCTGTTCGGAAACATGCGCGGCCCAGGCCAGGAATTCCGGCAGCTTGTCGATGTAGTCCCAGGGCGAGCGGATGATGACAGCATGGTAATGCGACCAGTCCACGAAGGATTCATCCCAATACACCACGCGGTGTGCGATGCCTGCCTCGTCCAGTGCGGCCGACAGCGGAGCCAGATCTTCATCCAGGGTATGGGCGGCGGCGACGGAGACGAGGGCGAGCATGGCGGTCCTTTACAGGTTCTGGTAATTCGGCCCGGCTCCGCCTTCCGGCGTGACCCAGTTGATGATTTGGTAAGGATCCTTGATGTCGCAGGTTTTGCAATGCACGCAGTTGGCGGCGTTGATCTGCAGGCGCTTGCCGGCATCGTCCTGTGCGATTTCATAAACCCCTGCCGGACAGAAACGCGTGCACGGATTGCCGTATTCCTCGGCGCATTGGGTGATGCAGATGTCGGTGTTGGCCACCTGCAGATGTACCGGTTGGTCTTCGTCGTGCTCGGTGGCGGCGAAATAAACGCCGGCCAGGCGATCGCGCGGAGCCAGCGTACGTTCCCCATAATCGCGCTGTGGTGATTCGGCTTCGCTTAATTTTTTCAGGCTGGACCAATCCGCTTTCACCTTCAGTGTCCACGGCGACAGCCCGCCGGTCAGCGTTTCCCAGCCGGCGTTGATCAGACCGAACAGACGACCTTTCTTGAACGCCGGTTTGAAATTGCGCACCTTCTTCAGTTCGGCGACCACCTTTGATGCGCGCAGCTTGGCGTTCCAGCCGGTTGAATCATTAGTGGCCGCGATGTGTTCGGCGGCCAGCATGCCCGAGCGCAGAGCCTGGTGCACGCCTTTGATTTTCGGCACGTTCACCAGACCGGCAGCGCAACCGATCAGCAGCGCGCCGGGCATCTCGACCTTCGGCAGGCTCTGGTAGCCACCGGTGACGATGGCGCGTGCGCCGGCCGAGAGAATGCTGCCGCCCTCGAGCAGCGGTTTCACGCTCGGATGGTTCTTCCATTGCTGGAAGGCTTCGTACGGCTGGTAATTCGGATCGCTGTAGTCCAGACCCGAAACATAGCCGAGCGCGATGCGGTTGCCGTCCAGGTGATACAGGAAGCTGCCGCCGTAGGTGGCGCTGTCGGCCGGCCAGCCCATGCTGTGCACGATCTTTCCGGGTTCAGAAACACCTTCGCGCACCTGCCAGAGTTCCTTGATGCCGATCGAGTAGCTTTGCGGATCGCAGTCGGCATCCAACTTGAAGCGGGCGATCAGCTGTTTGCTGAGATGACCGCGCGCGCCTTCGCCAAGCACGGTGGTTTTGGCGCGGATGTCGATGCCCTGGGTGTAGGTCGGTTTGTGCGAACCGTCCTTGGCCACGCCCATGTCACCGATGCGTACGCCGCAGACGGCTCCAGCCGCGTCGTACAGGATTTCGGAGGCGGCAAAACCCGGATAGATCTCCACCCCGGCAGTCTCGCAGTGACCGGCCAACCAGGCGCAAAGAGCGCCGAGCGAGACAATGCTGTTGCCGTGGTTGTTCATCTGTGGCGGATTGATCGGTGCTTTGAATCCTCCGGTTTTGCTCAGAAACCAGAACTCGTCGTTCTTCGCCGGCACGCAGATCGGCGGCGGATTGCTGCGCCATTCGGGAATCAGTTCGTCCAGCGCTTCGGTTTCGATGACGGCGCCCGAGAGCGCATGCGCGCCGACGCTGGAGGCCTTCTCGATGACGCAGACGCTCAGGGCCGGATTCTTCTGTTTCAAACGCAGTGCGAAAGCCAGCCCGGCCGGGCCGGCACCTACGGTCAAGACGTCGTATTCCATTACATCGCGTTCGGACATGGCATCACCTCGGAAATATCGCTCTATTGTCGCGGTTTCACACGCTTTGGGCAATAATTACGGGATGTTCGAGGAATCCACACTTTCCGACCTGCAGGCTCTGCCGCTTGCGCAGGCCGATATCGCCTATGCCGCCGCCTTTCTGCCGGCAGCGCAGGCCGATGCCCTGTTTTTCGCTCTCGTGTACGGCG
Source organism: Lysobacteraceae bacterium (assembly GCA_021299355.1). Taxonomy (GTDB): domain Bacteria; phylum Pseudomonadota; class Gammaproteobacteria; order Xanthomonadales; family Xanthomonadaceae; genus Arenimonas. The sequence continues at coordinate 8,856 of JAJTGG010000001.1, read as the reverse complement.
TGCCGTGGCAGCAGCCGCAACTTTACATCCACGGCCGGCAGGTTCCGACGCCGCGTTTGTGTTGCTGGATGGGGAATCCGGACGCGGCATACCGCTATTCCAACACCCGTTTTTTGCCCGAGCCTTGGACGGCGCCGGTGCTTGGGTTGAAATCGGCGGTCGAAGCGATGGCCGGCACCGCCTTCAACAGCGTACTGTTGAATTATTACCGCGACGGCCGTGATGCCATGGGCTGGCACAGTGACGATGAACCCGAGCTTGGTCCGCAGCCGGTGATTGCGTCGGTTAGCCTGGGTGGGGTGCGGCGTTTTCTGTTGCGTCCGGCATCCGGCGGAAAATCATCGGGTATCGAACTGGCACACGGCAGTCTGCTGCTGATGCGCGGTGACACCCAGAAAAATTACCGGCACAGCCTGCCGCGTACCGCCAAGGCAGTGGACGGCCGCATCAATCTGACTTTCCGAAATATCCGGAGGTTTGCCGATTTGGCTTGAGTTATTTGGCTTTGCTGCGGCCGTTGGCCAGAGTATACGCAACAATCTCGGCAGTAATCGTATTCAAGCCGCGCTCCAACGCAAGCACCACGTCGGGAATGTCTTTGCTGGCCGACGGAACGCTTGCGTTGAAGGTTTGCACCGCGATGACGCGGTTACTCGGATACTCCAGAACCTTCACATGCATCTGGATGACGGCATCGGGAATTTTTGCGCCCGGCGCATACACCGACTCGAACTGGCGGATATCGACCAGCATCGCAACTTCCGCGGGTACGCCGCTGTTCTGGCGCGAAACGGATTTGATCCGGCCGGAGTTTTCCAGGGCCTGTACCAGATTGGCCTGCACCAGATCCGGCAAGGATTCCGACCAGTTGGCCCCCTTGTAGACCTGCAGTACGTTGGGCTCCGGACGGACCGCAATGCGGTTGGAATCCAGAAAGGCAAGGCTGTTCGGGCGAATGACCGTAAGCGACCAGCTCACTGCGGGCAGGTTGGCTGCATCCACCGCCTCCGGCCGCAGGGCATAAACCGCAATTGGATCGGGTTCTTTGATCAGTGAAATACAGCCGGCCAGTGGCAGTGCCACGACCAAGGCCAGCAGGAAGCGCAAGGGATACTTGTTCATGGTTTGAATTCCTCGGTGGTGCTCTTGCCGGTCACCAGTGCGTTCGGCCGCTCTTCGATTTCGGCGGCAACGCGGCGCAGCTGTTTCAGCAGGGTACGCAGTTCGGCAATGGCCGGCCCGACCTGGGCCAGGCCCTGCTGTGAGAAGTTATCGATGGCATCGCCATTGGTTTCCAGCAGGCGGTTGGCGTTGCGCCCCAGTGCTTCGTATTGAACAAGGGTCTTTTCGAGTTTGGCGATCAGATCCGGCAACTGATCGGCCACGCCGCTGTCGAGTTTCTTGGCGATGCTGTCGGTGCTGGCCAGGGTGCTGTCGAGTTTGGCGATGGCCGCGCGCGTATCGCGGATGATGGCGCCTATATCCTGGCGTTCGGCAGCGACCGAGCTGGAAATCTTCTCGAGATTGTCCAAGGTCTTGCTGATGCTCTTGATGTTTTCGTCACTGAAGGCCTGGTTCAGGCGCAGCATCACATTGGTGGCGGTGGTGGTGATGTCATCGGTCGAACTGAACAGTTTCGACAGCGCCGATTCCTTGGCGTAAATGCGCGGAACCGGGGTACTTTCCGAAGGCAGCAGTGCCGGGCTTTTGGCGTTGTAGGATTTTAGCTGGATCTGGGTGATACCGGTCAAACCGACGAAGGCTAGCTTGGCTTCGGTATCGACCTTGATCGGTGTGCCGGATTTGATGCGCACACGGACCAGCACTTTATTCGGGTCGGTCGGGTCGATTTCCAGATTGCGGACTTCGCCGACCGAGATGCCGTTGAACTGCACGGTGCCGCCGATGCCAAGGCCGGTCACCGCTTCGGAGAACACCACATCGTATTCGTTCCAGCTGCTGTCCGATGCGAATTTGGCGGCCCACAGTGCGAAGCCGACCAACAAGGTCAGCACTACCAGCGTGAACAATCCGATCAGGACATGATTGGCGCGAGTTTCCATTACAGCTTCTCCTGGGCTTTTTCGGCGGCCCGTCCACGCGGTCCGTGGAAGTATTCCTGAATCCACGGGTGCTCGAAGGCAGCGACCTCGTCAATCGGTGCGTTGACCAGAACCCGGCGGTCGGCCAGCACCGCGACGCGGTCACAGATAGTGTACAAGGTATCCAAATCGTGCGTAATCAGGAACACGGTCAGCCCGAGCGCGCGCTGGATGGAGAGAATCAGTTGGTCGAAGGCGGCCGCGCCGATGGGATCGAGACCGGCGGTCGGTTCATCGAGGAACAACAGGGCAGGATCGAGCGCCAGTGCGCGGGCGATGCCGGCCCGCTTACGCATGCCGCCGGACAGCTCGGCCGGCAGCTTCAAGGCGGCATCGGCGCTCAAACCGGCCAGCTGGATTTTAACCATGGCAAGATCACGCATAACCGATTCCGGCAGCGTGCTGTGTTCCTTCAACGGCACCATCACGTTTTCCAGTACGGTCAGCGAGGAGAACAGTGCGGCATTCTGGAACAGCACGCCGGTATTGCCCTCGATGAACTCCCGGCTGGCGGCATCGACCGAAAGCGCATCCCGGCCAAGTACACGGATGCGACCGGCCTGCGGGCGATGCAGTGCGAGGATACTGCGCATCAAAACCGACTTGCCGGAACCCGAACCGCCGACCACGCCGATGATCTCGCCGGGCCGGACCTGCAGGTCGAGCTTGTCATGCACCATAGCGTTGCCAAAACGGTTGCTGAGTCCGCTGACTTCGATGATGGTATCGGTGCTCACAGATCGAGCTCCATGAAGAACATGGCGGCAAGGGCGTCGAGCAGGATCACCAATGAGATGGTTTGCACCACGCTGGAGGTGGTGTGTTCACCGACCGACTGGGCGTTGTTCTTGACTTTGAAACCTTCAAGGCAGCCAATCAGGCCGATCACCATGGCGAAAATCGGCGCTTTGCTCATGCCGACCCAGAAGTGCCGCGGCGACAATTCATTCTGCAGACGGCCAATGAATATTTCCGGAGAAATGTCGAGATGCCAGACGCAGACCGCCATGCCGCCGAGCAGACCGGCCATAGTGGCCAGAAAGGTCAACAGCGGCAGGGTCAACAGCAGCGCCTTGAGTCGCGGCAGCACCAGCAGTTCGATCGGATCCAGACCCATAGTGCGGATGGCGTCGAGCTCTTCACCGCTTTTCATCGAGCCGATCTGGGCCGTGAATGCACTGGCGGTTCGGCCGGCAAGAAGGATAGCGGTCAACAGTACGCCGAATTCACGGAAAAACGCGACACCGACCAGCTCCACCACCCAAAGCTGGGCGCCGAATTCACTGAGCACCGTCGCGCCCAGAAAGGCGACCACGGCACCGACCATGAAACTGAGCAGCATCACCAGCGGCACGGCATTCAGACCGACGGCCTGCATGTGGAAGACGATGGAGGTGACCCGCCAGTGCCGCGGATTGAGCAGGCTTTCCATCAGGCTGAGCAGGGTGCGGCCAAGAAAATCCAGAAAGATGAGAATGTTCCCATAAGCATTGGCGACCCATCGACCGATGGCTTCCAGCATCCGGTGGAACGGTTTTCCGGCCGAAGGCGGTGCCGGCAGGGCGGCGCCGGAATTCCTTACGGCTTCAATCAGGGCGGCATGTTCCGGCTTGGACGCCAAGGCTGGTAACGGCAAGCCGAGCCGATCCATCAGGGTCAGCAGCAACTTCGATCCGCTCGCGTCGAGGCGGGTGAGGGCGCGTGCATCAATGGTCTGGATTCCCCTACCGGCACCGGCGATCAGGACCAGCAGACGCTCGGCCTGACGGAAGGTCCAGTCACCGGAAACCAGCAGCCGGTCGGGCTGTTGCGGATCCGGTTGCAATCCGGGTTCGGTAGTGTCGAGCCATGTGGCCATCGGCGTCACGGACATCCTGTGGGATGCATTCAGTTTATCGCAGATGGGCAAACAATAGCAGTTGTCATACAATGCCCCATGATTCGGATATCCGCATACGCATGACCGGCAGCATCACGCACGACCGTTTCCGCGAGCGCGTCGATTTCGTGCTGGAACTGGCCCGGCATCTGCATACATCCGGGACCTCGGTCAACCGGCTGGAAGGTGCGGTTGAGCGCGTGTCGAACAAACTCGGTCTGCAGGTCAGCATCTGGTCGAACCCTACCGGATTCATCATCAGTTTCCAGGACCCGGTGCTCGGGCCGCCGCATACGGTCACCCGGGTCATGCGCCTGAAACCGGGAGACACCCATCTCGGACGCTTGTCCGATGCCGATGCCATCGCCGAGCAAGTCATGGCCGGAATGCTGGATATCACCAGCGGACTGTCCCGACTCAAGGCCATGGACCGCGAACCGACGCGACTTTTCCGCATTGCCACGGTGCTCTGTTTCGGTATCGCTTCGGCGATGGTGGTCAGCCTGTTTCCACGCACCGGCTGGAATGATTTCGGCATCGCCGCGCTGTTGGGCATGATGATCGGCCTGCTGGCCCAGTCCGGTGAACGCAAACCGCAGTTACATGATGCGGTGGAGGCGGTCGCGGCGTTTCTGGTCACCTTGGCGGCGTCACTGATCGGTTGTTTCCTGGCGCCCTTGAGCATCCAGCCCGTGGTCATTTCTGCCCTGATCATCATGATGCCGGGCATGATGCTGACTTCGGCCATCAATGAGCTCGCCAACCAGCAGCTGGTTTCCGGCAGCGCACGTTTCGCCGGGGCGATGACCGTGCTGATGAAGCTGACTTTCGGAACCATTCTGGCAGCTCAACTGGTCCAGATCTCCGGCTGGCAGCTGCTGAGCAATGCCGGATCCTCGGTATTGCCCGTGTGGATGCCCTGGGTGATGTTGCTGCCGGGTTCGTTCGCGCTGGCTGTGCTATTCAAAACCCATCCGCGCGATATTCCGATCGCGATGGCGGCGGTGCTGCTCGGCTATGGCGTGATGAAAGTCTGTGCGCTGGTGCCGGCCTTGACCACCGGAGATATTCCGGTTAGCGCATTTCTCGCCGCATTCACCGTAACCGCCGTGTCGAATCTGTATGCGCGCATTTTCAATCGCCCCGGTGCCCTGATTCGTGTTCCCGGCATCATCCTGCTGGTGCCCGGCAGTCTGGGCTACCGTACGCTCAATATCGCCTTCGCCCAGGATCTTGCCAGCAGTCTGGATCTGGCGTTTTCGCTGTTCGCGGCCCTAATCGCACTGGTCGCCGGCATTCTGTTCGGCAATCTTCTGGTGTCGTCGCGGCGTTACCTGTAAGCCGGCAGATCAGCCGGCCAGACGTGTCATCAATTCACTTTCACTGAGGTTTTCCGAAGCCTCGGCGCTGCGGTGGCGGTATTCCAGCGTACCGGCCTGCAGGCCACGATCGGAAACCACCACGCGGTGCGGAATGCCGATCAGTTCGATATCGCCGAACATCGCGCCAGGGCGCAGACCGCGGTCATCGAGGCAAACGCTCAAACCTTTGGCTTGCAGATCGGCGTAAAGCTTCTCGGCGTAAGCGCTTACCTTGCTATCGTTTTTCGGATTGATCACGCACACGGCGACCTGCCAGGGTGCCATTGCCTCCGGCCAGCGGATGCCGTTGGCATCGAAATTCTGTTCGATGGCAGCGGCGACGATGCGGCTGACACCGATGCCGTAGCAGCCCATGTACATGACCTGTGCTTTGCCATTGGCGTCGAGCACGGTGGCGTTCATGGCTTCGGCGTATTTCTGGCCGAGCTGGAACACGTGACCGACTTCAATGCCGCGCGCGATGGACAATACGCCTTTACCATCCGGCGACGGATCGCCTTCGACCACGTTGCGGATGTCAGCGATAACATCGGCCTCCGCCAGATCGCGGCCCCAGTTCACGCCCTGCAGGTGGAATCCGTTGCGGTTGGCGCCGACGATGAAGTCAGCCATGTGCGCCACCGTGCGGTCGGCGATGATATGAACCGGTTTCAGCGGTTTGACCGGGCCGAGGAAGCCTGGCTGCGCGCCAAGATGCTCGGCGATTTCAGCCTCGTTGGCCATGCGGTAGTCGGCCAACCCCGGCAGTTTCGCCAGCTTGATTTCATTGACGGCATGATCGCCGCGCACCAGGGCCAGCGTGAAGCCGTGTTCGGAAATCAGTGCGAGGCTTTTGACCGTTTGCGTGAGTGCCACGCCCAGCAGATCGGCCACCGCTTCGCAGGTGGTCTGGGTTGGGGTGTCGGCATCACGCAGGGCTTCGGTAGCCGTTGCGCGCGCTTCACCCGGGGCAAGGGCTTCCGCCATTTCGATGTTGGCAGCGTAATCGGAGCCATCGGAAAAGGCGATGGCATCTTCACCGGAATCGGCCAGCACATGGAATTCATGCGAGGCGCTGCCGCCAATGGCACCGGTGTCGGCATTGACCGCGCGGAAGCGCAGACCAAGGCGGGTGAAGATGCGGCTGTAGGCCGCATACATGGCTTGATAGGTTTGCGCCAGACAGTCCGGGCTCAGGTGGAACGAATAGGCATCCTTCATCAGGAATTCGCGGGCCCGCATCACCCCGAAGCGGGGACGGATTTCATCGCGGAACTTGGTCTGAATCTGGTAGAAATTCACCGGTAGTTGTTTGTAGCTGCGCAGTTCCTGACGGGCGAAGTCGGTGATGACTTCCTCGTGGGTCGGACCGTACACATAATCGGCCTGCTTGCGGTCCTTGATCTTCAGCAGCTGGCCGCCGAATTTCTGCCAGCGTCCGGTTTCTTCCCAGAGTTCACGCGGTTGAATCGATGGCATCAGCAGCTCGAGTGCACCGGCACGATCCATCTCCTCGCGCACGACGGTTTCAACCCGACGCAACACCCGCAGCCCGAGCGGGGTCCAAGTGTATAAACCGGAACCCAGACGGCGGATCAGGCCCGCGCGCAGCATCAGTTGATGGCTGACGATTTCGGCATCGGCCGGGCTTTCTTTCGAGGTGTGCAGGTGGAAGCGGGACAGGCGCATGGCGTAAATCACATGTTTTCAAGCGTTTATTGTAAGGGCTAACGCCGGATTGCCCAAGCCATTTTTGGACAGTGGCCGCCGAAACTGGGTAAACTGGGTCCATGGAACCGAATCCAGCCCCGCAAAGCCCCCGCAACAAGCACATTTACCTGTTGCCTAACCTGCTGACCACCTGCGGCATGTTCGCCGGTTTTTACGCCATTCTCGCTGCCGCCAGCGGCCGTTTCGAAGCCGCGGCCGTGGCCATTTTCATCGCGGCGGTGTTCGATGGCATCGACGGCCGGGTCGCTCGCCTGACCGGCACCAGCAGCGAGTTCGGCGTGCAGTACGATTCCCTGGCCGATCTGGTCAGCTTCGGCATGGCGCCCTCCTTGGTGATGTACCATTGGGCGCTCAGCAGCATGAAGCTGGATGGCACCCTGCTCGGCAAGGTCGGTTGGGCCGCTGCCTTCCTGTACGCCGCCTGTGCGGCACTGCGCCTGGCCCGTTTCAACACCCAGGTTGGCTCGGTCGACAAACGCTGGTTCATCGGCCTGAACAGCCCGTCCTCGGCCGGCATGATGATGTCTTTCGTGTGGGCGATGAATGAATTCGGCTGGACAGGACAGGAACTGCGTTACATCGCGTTGGCACTGACCGTGGCCTGTGGATTACTGATGGTCTCACGCTTCCGCTACGCCAGTTTCAAAGGTTCCGGGCAGCCGAAAGAGCGCGAAGACCGCATTCCGTTCGGTATGGCACTGGTGATGGTTGCGGTACTGGTCGCCCTGTTCATCGATCCGCCGCGGGTATTGCTGCTGATGGCGGGCACCTATGCGGCTTCCGGCCCGCTGTACTGGTTGTGGTTGAAACTCAAACCGAAATCCGCTTCCGCCTGAACATGTTCAGTCGTCTGGAGCGCGAGCGTCTGCAGGCCATGGGATTGACCGTGTATCAGTCGGTGGTATCCGCTTCCCCGTCATCCTCGACAACAACGGCCGCTAGCAATGAAACCGGATTCTGGCAGACCCGTCTCGGCCAGAACATTCGCCCTTATGCCGAAGGCATCGATACTGCGGCCTTGCCGGACGTGGTGGCAGGAGCCGAGGGCAAGAAAACGGTCTGGCGCATGATCCGGACGCTGCGCAACGGCCGATGAGCGCACAGAAAGCCAGTGACCCGCAGCTGCGTCTGATCAAACAGATGGATATCGATGCGGTGATGGCGATTGAAAACCGCGCTTATCCCTTTCCGTGGACAGCCGGCATCTTCCGGGACTGCCTCTATGCCGGCCACGAGTGCTGGCTGCTGGAAGGACAGCCCGGAATCATAGGCTATTTCGTGATGAGTTGCGCGGCCGGCGAGGGCCATCTGCTCAATCTGTGCGTGGCGCCCGAGCATCAGGGCCATGGCCAGGGCCGGCGTCTGCTGCGGCAGGTATTCGAAGTGGCGCACTGGCACCGTCTGCAGCGGCTGTTCCTCGAGGTCAGGCCGAGCAATCCGCAGGCCATTGCCTTGTATGAAAGCGAAGGCTTCAATGAAATCGGCAAACGGCCGAATTATTATCCGGCGGCCAAGGGCCGCGAAGACGGTCTCGTGATGGCCATCGAGCTGCAGGAGTTCGATTTCACGGCCTAGGGGCGCGGCAAGCGGCGCCCCTGCATGATCATCCCAATTTTTGCAATTGCGCGGCCAGTGCGCTTTGCTGTGCCTGCCAATCCATCAGCCGCTGGCGTTCCTGCTCCACCACCGCGGGCGGCGCATTGGCCACGAAGGTGTCGCTGGACAGCTTGCCACGGCATTTTCCGATTTCGCCTTCGATGCGCTTGAGCTCTTTGGCCAGACG
>JAJTGG010000055.1 GCA_021299355.1 Lysobacteraceae bacterium | reverse complement strand
GGCCGAATATTCCATGGGTCTGTATGTCCTGTATTTCGGCACCACCCGGAGCTATCCCGAGGTCGTGCATCACACCATCTGGATGGGGGAGCGCTACCGCGAGCTGCTCGCGGATATCTTCGATCACAAGACGCTTTCGGAGGATTTCTCCCTGTATCTGCACCGGCCCACGGCCACCGATCCGAGTTTCGCGCCGCCCGGCTGCGACAGTTTCTATGTGCTGTGTCCGGTTCCGAATCTGCTCGGCAAGATCGATTGGGACACTGCAGGGCCACAGCTGCGCAATCGGATCGTCGCGGCCCTGGGCGAAACCCTGCTGCCCGGGCTCGAGCAGTCGATCACCGCCGAGTTCGCGATGACGCCGGAGGATTTCAAGGAAGACTATCTGAGCGAACAGGGTGCCGGTTTTTCCATCGCGCCGATTTTCCGCCAGTCGGCATGGTTTCGATTCCACAACAGAGCCGAAGGAATACGCAATCTCTATCTGGTCGGTGCCGGCACCCATCCCGGCGCCGGCGTGCCCGGTGTGCTCTGCTCCGCGAAAGCGGTCGACGCCCTGATTGCACCGGCCGCCGATGTCTGACAGCCATTCCCGGGCGGCCGATGCGGTGCTGTCCGCGAAGGGACGGAGTTTCCATTGGGCCCGCCGGTTTCTGGGCGAGCGCCATGCCGAGCGGGCCACGCGCCTGTACATGCTCTGCCGCTATGTCGATGACATCGCCGATGAGGCCGACTCCGGCTCTGATGCGCGGCGGGCTTTGGTGCGGATGAAACAGGACATTCGCGCGGGCCGGAGTTCAGATCCAATCGTGGCGGACGGCATCCGTCTGTTTGCAGAGTGCGGCATCGAACCGGGCATCTTCATCGAACTGATCGACGGCGTCGAATCCGATCTCGGCACGGTCCGCATTCCCGACACCGACGCGCTCATCCATTACTGTTACCAGGTCGCCGGAACCGTCGGCCTGATGATGTGCCGGATCCTGGATGCGAAAGAGGCCGCAGCCGATGCGCACGCCATCGATCTGGGCATTGCCATGCAGTTGACCAATATCTGCCGGGATGTCGTTGCCGACGCGGTCCTTGACCGGCGTTATCTGCCCGCCACGCTGGTCGGCGAGCTCGCGCCCGCGTCCTTGCTGCAGCCCGACACCGGCACCGATGCGGTCGTCCGGTCGGCACTGTCCAATCTGCTGCAGCTTGCCGACCGCTACTATCAGAGCGGTGAGTCCGGTCTGGCCTATCTTCCGGTAGCCTCGCGGGCCGGCATTCTGCTGGCGGCACGGGTGTACCATGCCATCGGCAGTACGCTGCGGCGAAATGATTTTTGCTTCCAGAGCGGACGTACCGTGGTGGGTACCGGCCGCAAATCAGTCATTACGCTGCAAACGCTCGCTGAATTTGTTCTGCACCGCCGTTACCGGCAGGTTCTGGCAGCGCATGATGCCGTTTTGCATGAACCGCTGCGTCGGACAAGCGTGCGCATGACCCCATTGAACACGCGTCATGTCGACTGACGCCGACGTGATCATTCTGGGCGGCGGCTGTGCCGGCCTTGGGCTGGCCTGCCATCTCAGCCAATACGGCGGCCGCGCACCGCGCACGGTCGTCCTCGAGCAGAGGAATGAATACCGGAATGACCGCACCTGGTGTTTCTGGGGCGATGATGCCGCGCCGTATGCCCGGCTCGCCGGCCATCAGTGGCGACATCTGCGTGTTGTCGGTGGCGGCCGATGCATCGATTTCGATTGCGGAAAAACACCCTATCGCATGCTTGCTGCCGATGCCTACTATGCAGCGACGCTGCAGGCCATCGATGCCAATCCGCAGCTGTCGCTGCATCTGGGCCACAGCGTGCTGTCCGAACCCGAATATGCCGGCGGCGTCTGGCGCATCGAAACCAGTCACGGCAGCATCAGCGCCGGATCGCTGGTGGATACCCGCCCGAAGTCGGCATCCGAACAGAGCCCGGCTTTACTCTGGCAATCGTTTTTCGGTCATGAAATCGAAACTTCGGAGCCCGTGTTCGATCCGCTCATCGCCGACCTGATGGATTTTCCGGAAAGCGGTGACCATCAGATCGCCTTCATCTACGTGCTGCCCCTGACCGCAACACGGGCCTTGGTCGAGTACACGGTCTTCACCGAATCCCCCTTGCCGGCACCGGCCTTGCAGAAGGGTCTCGATGCGGCTCTCGAAAACCGCACCCGCGGATCGGCATACAGGACGCTGCGCAGCGAATACGGATGCATTCCCATGGGCGGCAACGAGCCAGCGCCGGCTGCCGGGCCTGCAAATCCTTCCCGCGTCCATGCCGGTCTGTCGGCCGGTGCGGCGCGCCCCGCCACCGGCTACGCGTTCCAGCGCCTGCAACGCTGGGGCGCGCTATGCGCGCAGGCACTGGTCGCAACCGGGGTGCCGGTTCCGCAGGCGCCGGATCGGCTCATTTCAAGGGCGATGGATCGGCTATTCCTGCACGTCCTGCGTGCACAGCCCGCGCTGGCACCCGCCTTGTTCAGTGCCATGTTCGCCGATGTCGACAGCCGTCGTCTGATCCGCTTTCTGAGTGATAGCGGCAGCCTGCGCGATCATGCCGCGGTCATCGCCGCCTTGCCTGCCGGTCCGTTCCTCAAGCAGCTGTTCACCCGGAAGCCGTCGGCATGAACGCCATCGATACCCAAGGGAAGGGATTCATCGCTGCGGTCATGCTCAGTCTGGCGGTGTCGCTGTTCGTTCCGTTTCCGACTCTGGAAATCCAGCTGCTGATCATGCTGATCCTGGTGATTGTTCTGGGCGTTCCCCATGGCGCCCTGGATCTGATTTTCGCCAAGCGCCTGCTGGCCCTGCGCACGCGTACCGGCTGGTCGGTTTTCCTGATCGCCTATCTGGGATTGGCCGCGCTGGTGGTGCTGGTCTGGTGGCGTTTTCCATGGGCTTTCCTGCTCGGCTTTCTTGCCATGTCTATGTTTCATTTTTCAGGCGACCTCAAAGGTCGGGCACCCCTTCCACTGCGCCTGCTGTATGGCGGCGGCATCATTCTGTTTCCCGCCGTATTGCATGCACAGGCACTCGGGCAGTTGTTTTCAATGTTGATCGGCGGCCTGCAGGGTCAGCTGATGGCGGATGCGCTGCATGTCCTGGCGTGGCCCTGGCTCGCGCTCACCGCCGCCGTTGTGGTCTGGAATCTGAAGCGCCATCCGGTCGCCGCATGGGAAACACTCGGCGTTGCGGCAGCACTGACACTCCTGCCGCCCATTCTCGGCTTCACGCTTTACTTCTGCCTGATGCACAGTGCCCGTCATGTATTGCGGACCAAGCAATTCGCGCAGGCCTCCTGGCCGAGCCTGTTATGGATTGCTGCAGGGCCGGTCATCGGCACTCTTGCGCTGGGCTACTGGGGCTGGCAGGGTCTGGCGGAATCCGGATTGACGGCCAAGATTGTTCAAATCGTTTTCGTCGGACTGGCGGCGCTGACGGTGCCGCATATGGCCTTGGTCGAGCGTGTCCGATGGCATGAGACTGGCCGAGAGTGATGCCTCAGCGGCAAGGTCAGGTCCGCTTGTGGCTGCCGTCGCACAGGGGGGCGTTATTCGTCGCCTTGCAGCCGCAGAAATACACGGTGCCGGTTTTTTCGGCATGATGCTTCATTGGGCTGAAACTGCTGCCTTTGTGTGAGCCATCGCAGAGCGGCTGGTTTTTGCTCAGACCGCAGGCGCACCACCAGTAATCCTTGCCGGCTTCCACGTCAACGGCAATGGGGGTATCCGATGCTCTTGTTGCTTTTTCCATAGTTAGCTCCGATTGGGCCAGAAAGCATTCGCGGCCAGCATGCCGCGCTCTGCCCAGTGTACCCAAATCCGGGGTGCCTTAGGCACTTTTCTCCACGGCCGGCAGCCGCAGCAATAAATTCGGATCCGGGCAGCGCGCCAGCCATTGCGCCGCTTCCGATGGCCGGCACACCCCGGGATAATCACCGATGTAATCCAAGAGATCAGTGATGATCTGGAAATGCAGATGCGGCGGCCAGCCCACGTTCACCTCTGGTGCGCCCAGCCAGCCCAGCACATCGCCGGCCTCAACAACACGGCCGACCGGTGAAGCCTCCAGGCTTTCGCGCGCCAGGTGTCCGTATAGCGTGTAGAACAATCGGCCGCCGAGACTGTGTTGCAGTATCAATGTCGGGCCGTAATCGCCGAAAGCGGCGTTGTTCTGACAGGAATGCACGCGGCCGGGCAGCACCGCATGCACGCCGGTGCCGGCACGAAGCCACAGATCCACCCCCAAGTGCAGTGTGCGCGGCTCGCTGCCATCGCCCTGCGCCGAGAACACCGGGCTCATGGCATACAGGGTGCGGTTCTCACCATAACCGCCGGCCGCATAGTCCGCGCTCGCAGCAGAAATCTGTTGTTCAATGAATGCGCTGAAGTCGGCGGTCACGCCCGGATCGAAACCCTGCAGCGCCGGGTTGCCATCGCTCAAGTCCAGTCGACAGCAGGGCCGGCTGTGCAGCGCAAAAGGCAAGGGACTGGCGCTGGGCAAGTCAGCCAGAAAGCCGTTCCAGTCTGCGGTGACTGTCATATGTTTAATGACCCAAACAAGCGGCGTCTGCCGCGGACTGCTTGAGTGTAAACGGAAAAAGATGCAAGAACTGACCGGCCTTTAGAACATGCAGCTGTTCAAGTAGCCGCTCCGGACGCGAGGCAGAGTCATTGGCGCCCCACCACGCGCCATCTTCCGAGGGGGCTGTATCAGTTTCAAGAAGTGATTTGGCGCAGATGGCGTCCTAGTGTAAAGTGGTATAACTGACTAACTCTTTATCATTGAGCAGGTTATGAGTCTTCAAGTTAACAAGCTCCAACAAGCTGCTTTCGATGTTCATTCAAGGAATTCAAAATGCTGGGCGTGTAGTCATGGCTAACGCACTGCCAAAAGTTACGGACGTTGCATCATTGCGTGGACATTGGTTGGTTCAGGCGGCGCTTGCCGGCGAACCAGGACGGCAGCTGCCCACAAACGTGCAGATCTCCCCTACGCTCATGCCCGCTTGGCGACAGGTTGCGAAGTTGTTCGCAATTACCGCCGATGAACTAAGTCAACGCGTTGCTACGGCCTATGGTCTTCAAGTCACCGATCTTGCGGATTTTCAGCCGAATGATGGCAGTTTCCTTCCGGAAAAACTTTGCCGCGATATGGGTCTGGTACCGCTTCGCAGAACCGTGGAGGCGGCCTATGTAGCCATCGCAGATCCTAGGCTGACTCAGGATCAATTGAACGTACTGAATTTCGCTGCCAAGAATCGGGTTATTCTGACGATACTCTGTCCGGAAGATATCGATACCTGCCAGATGCGTTTGTTTTCCGCATCTACCGATTCACGCGAACACGTTCCGCAAATCGATCTGCTAGCAGGCTCTGTTTCGGGAGAAGACAGGCACGTGGTAAGGCTCATGAAGGCCATCTTCCGGGCCGCCATCGACCAAGACGCTTCCGATGTGCATATCCACCCGTTCGTCGGCGGCGGGGCTGTCCGTTTCCGGATTGACGGCATCCTGCGCCGAATCGCCACCATTCCCGCGGAAACATTGGCTGAGATTCCACGCTATCTAAGCGCCAATGCCGGTTTAGAAGTTAATCCGCTGAAACCCCGAGATGGACGCCTTCGGCTCAAGTACGGCCAACGCGTAATCGATCTGCGGTTGTCTGTGTTGCCTGTACATGATGGTGAACGTATTGTCTGCCGACTACTTGACCAGGGCCGATCTTTTTCACTGCGACAAAGCGGCCTTGCACCCAGCGATGAACACGCTCTGCGCAGGATGGTTGCAAACAGCACCGGCATGGTTTTGATGACAGGTCCGACCGGATCCGGAAAGACCACAACGCTCTACGCACTGCTGACATCGCTCAATCGGGTCGATGTTAATATCATGACCATCGAAGATCCGGTCGAGTACGTCCTGCCGGGTGTTTCCCAGGTGCAGGTCAACACCAAACAAGGCCTTTCATTTGCCGATACGCTACGTTCCATCCTGCGCCAGGATCCCGACATCGTGCTGGTCGGCGAGGTCCGCGACAGTGAAACCGCACGCATTGCCGCGCAGGCGGCACTCACCGGACACCTGGTGCTCTCGACCCTGCACACCAACGACGTGCTGGGCACGGTGCCACGCCTGCTTGATCTTGGCTTGGAAGCCAGCACGCTGGCCGACGCGCTGATTGGCGTGGTGTCGCAGCGGCTTGTTCGGAAACTTTGTGAGCACTGCCGGCAACCCGCAACTGCCAACTACAGCCCGGGTGAAGCCGAGTTCCTGCGTATCGTCGGTGAGGCACCTGCTTTCCGTTCAGTGGGCTGCGAGCACTGTGATTTGACCGGCTTCAAAGGGCGATTGCCGGTCATTGAGCGCTTAGAGATCACCCCGGCAATTCGCCAGAGCCTGCTTTCCGGTATCTGGGGGAGGGATGCGCTGCTCAAGGCGGCGGACTCCTCGCTCAGGAGCATGGCCGCCAGCGCCCGTGACTGGATCGTTTCCGGCAACACCAGCCCGGAAGAAGTCCAGCGTGTTCTGGGCATCGGATTCTGGAATGGTTTGGGTACCGAATACGGTATCAACCCGTCCAACATGGCTGTTGTGGAATCCGATAACACTACCAACGAGGGTAGGCTCAGCCTTCTGCTGATTACCGAAGATGCGTCGCTTCCGGCCCTGCTCGCCGACCGATTGGACTATCCGCTGGTATGCGCGTCTTCCGCAAAGGAAGCTCAGCAGATTCTAAAATCAAACCGCAGCATCGTCGGGTTGATTATCGACGGGCAATTGATAACCCGTCCTGAAGAGATGCTGGCCTCGATACGGGCCGAACTGGCTTGGAGCGGTCTGCCAGTGCTGTTCATCACGAGCGATGACAGCGGCGCCTTGGAGTTGCGTGAATTGCTTATAAAATTCAATGCTCACATGATTACCCGAGAACAGGCATTATCGGATTCACTTGCCAGTGCGGTAACAACGATTTTGCGGAATCAGTAATTTTAATTTAATAAGATAAGTTAGGAGAGGAACGAGATGAACCGGACAATGAAAAAAGGCTTCACGCTGCTAGAGATGATGGTAGCGGTGGCGATTGTGGGTCTTCTGGTCTACTTAGCCGTTCCGGCTTATCAGAACTATACGACCCGAGCCCGCGTAGCCGAAGCGCTCGAGTTTGCCGATGCCGCCAGAACGCGCGTGGAAGTGGATCTGGAAAGCGGTGTGCAGCCGCCAGCCGATCTGCTCGATAGCGGCGG
>JAJTGG010000054.1 GCA_021299355.1 Lysobacteraceae bacterium | reverse complement strand
AATTGCCTACCAACTTATGACACATGACAATTCTAGCAGTGACGGCAATACTAGCACCATCATTTCCGCAAGGACCGTTTATGAACCGTATCGCCTTGAAACGTATTGCCTTGGTTTTGGCCCTGTCAGCTGTGATCGGCGCGGTACAGGCCGGTGACGGCGCGCCCGACCTGTCCAAGGTCAACGGCAGTCTAGTCGCCGAAGCCGGCCGTACCTACGGCGACATCGACACCGTCAACGGCTCGATCACGGTCGAGGCCAAGGCCGTGGCCCGGAACGTGGAAACCGTCAACGGCAGCATCGTCATCGGCAGCTTCGCCAGCGTACAGCATGTCGGTACCGTCAACGGCAAGATCGTACTGCGCAACGGCGCCAGTGCCCGCGGCGTGGAAACCGTCAACGGCGCCATCGTCGGCGTCAGCAATCTGCGCGTGGCGAAAAGCGTCGAAGCGGTGAACGGCTCGATCGAGCTGGGCGCGCACAGCAGCATCGGCAGCCAGGTCGAAACCGTCAACGGCAGCATCAAGCTGCTGTGGCTGAGTGTCGGCGGCGGCGTCGAAACCGTCAACGGCAACATCACCGTCGGTGACGGCAGCGTGATCGGCGGCAACGTCACGGTCAAGAAGCCGAGCAATTGGGGCATGAGCTGGGGAAAACCGAAGGTTCCGCGCATCGTGCTCGGCCCCAACAGCACGGTCAAGGGCAACCTCGTGTTCGAGCGCGAGGTCGAACTGTATGTGCACAGCACCGCGAAATACGGAAAAATCATCTATCTGGAAGCCGAAGCCAGCAAGGCCGAAGCCCTGAAGCCGATTGTATTTACCGGCAAAGAGCCCGATTTCAAATAGAGAATTGCCGGCGCAACGTTTACAATGAAGCCTCCCGACCGGAGGCTTCATGCGTTTCAGACTTTTCCTGCTTTGGTTTACCGCCGCGTTTGCGGTATCTCCCTGCACTTTCGCGCAGTCCAGTTTCGGCCCGGAAATTTCCGCCGAGGATTTCTCGCAGCATCTGCAGGGTCTGGCGGCGACCGAACCGGCAGGTCACCGGTTCGGCGATCATGCCGAAGCCCTTCGACTGTCTTACCTGCGCTATCAGTTCACGCGTCTGGGGTTGCCGACCGGCCCGAGCCGCTGTGGCGACGGGCACGGCCTGCAGGCGGAGCTGGAAGGTGCCGAAAATAGCCGGGGGGCCGTGGTGTATTACGCGCTCTGGACCGATAACGCTCAGGTTGCCGGCGTACTGGAGATTGCCGAACGCTTTATGACCTCGCGCCCGCGGCCGGCGCATGCCGTCATTTTCCGGTTCGGTGCGGAGCCGCATCCCGTGCCTGCCGGTTGCAACCCTGCGGAAAATGCCGGACGGGTAATCCAGCCGGAACACCTGCCCACCGGTGACGCCATGGCATTGGTCGACAAGCTGATTGCCCTGCAGCGGCAGGGCCGCTGATTCAGAAGCGCGCCAGCAGAAATTCCGCCACGGCCCCCGGCTGCTCCATCATCGGCATATGGCCGCAGTCTTTCAGAATCCGGGTTTCGGAGCTTTTCAGGCCGGCGGCGAACACCGGCGCCGCGCTCGGATCAATGATGCGGTCGCCGTCACACCAGAGCAGACCGGCCGGTGACTGGATCAAGGACAGCCGTTGCTGCAGAAGAAAAGCCTCGGGGCCGATACGGATCTGGGTGAATACGCGTTGCTCGAAATCACGGCGGATTTTGCGCTGTTCCACGATGGCACTCAGCATCGGTTCCGGAACATAGGGGGCATCGGCGAATACGAATTCGCCGAGGAACCTGCGGAAGCTTTCGACCTCATACACCGCGAACGGATTATCGCCCTTCAGCACGCGCCGGGCGAATTCATTTTCTTTGAATCGCACGCCGGCGGAAGACATGAATACGATACGCTCGACCTGCTGCGGATGGGCCGTAGCCATCAGACCGGAGATCATGCCGCCCATGGAGTGCCCGACCAGCAGTGCCGCCGGCTCCCGCTCCGACTGCAGGAAAGCACTGAGGCGCTCGGCCTGCGCGGTAGGTCCGTAATCGGCGCCCGACACGGGAATGCTTTCACCCCAACCGGGCAGATCGACCGCAATGACGCGGTGATCGCGCGCCAATTGCCGCATGACCGGCAACCAGTTTTCCTTGCTACCCGTATAGCCATGCACCAATACGATCAACGGCCCTTGGCCGGCTTCCAGATAATGCCAGCGCTCGCCGGCCACGGTTTTTTCCTGCACTTCGGCACCGGCCAGCAGGCGTAGGCGGGCGAATTCAAGTCGCAGCGCCTGCGACGGAAACAGCATCACGCCGGTCACTGCCGCCACGGCCAGAATCATGATGACGGCCAGCAGTTTCTTCATGGCTGTTCGGCGTCCGGTTCCGGTGCCTTCAGCACCTCGGTCACCGAGCCGCTGGTAATCGGGTGATAACCCGGGCGGGCCTTCTTGAACACCCGTTCGGCGAAGCTACGGCCATCTTCGGTTTTGGCCAGCTCGGCGTAGGTCGGCATGATCAGTTTTCGGCGACCGATGGCGGTCAGGAATTTCTCGATCGACGGACGGGCGGCAAGATAATTGCTGCGAACCGTCAGCGGATACCAACGCTGGGCGATTTCCGGATTCGGCGTTCCGGTGAACCGGAACGCATCATCCAGCTCGGCCATCTGCGCCGCCGAAAGCGAAGCCGGCATGCGCTCAAGGAAACGCACCCACTCCTGGGTGCCCCAGGCCGTGCTGGCAAGTCCGCTTGCCGGGACATCACCGGCCAGCCACTGGGCCTGCGCCTTGTCGATGGCATCGAAACGCGCCGAAACCGCCGGCTTCGCCGACGAGGGAATACCCGACGAATGCAGCCATTCACGGATTTCGCCGATGCTGGCCTTGCCAGGATGCTTTTCCAGCAACTCGATGGTCAGGAAGCGTTCGAATTCGCCACTGTGGCTGCTGGTGAAGGCATGGGTGGTGAACCAGTGGCGCAGAAAGGCATCGAAGGTCTCGCGGCCGAAACGCTGTTCGAGGAACATCAGGAACCACTGACCCTTGATGTAGGCCACATCGGTGAGCGCCCCATCCGGATCACGGCCGGCCAAGGCCGGCAAGGCCAGCACCTGATCGGCCGTCGGCATGCTCTTCAGTTCTTCGAGCAATCCGGATTGGCTGATGACGTTCTCCATATCGGCTAGTTCGCGGCCGTAGACCTGCTCGACGATTCGGTTCTCGACGTAACTGGTGAAACCTTCGTTCAGCCAGATGTCTTTCCAGGCGCTGTTGGTGACCAGATTGCCTGACCAGGAGTGCGCCAGTTCATGCGCAATCAGGCTGGTCAGGGATTTGTCGCCGACGATGACCGTGGGCGTGATGAAGCTCAGCCGCGGATTTTCCATGCCACCGAACGGGAAACTGGCCGGCAGGATCAGCATGTCGTAACGACCCCACTGGTATGGACCGTACAATTTCTCGGCCACCTGGATCATCTTCTCGGTATCGGCGAACTCGGCGGCGGCGGCATCGGCCATGCCCGGTTCGGCCCAAACGCCGGAGCGTCCCGAAATCGGCTTGAACACCACATCACCGACCGCGATGGCAAGCAGATAGGACGGAATTTTCTGCGGCATGCTGAATCGGTAATCGCCGTCACGCACCGCTTTCGGATCATTGTCGGCGCTCATCAAGGCCATCAGTGAGGCGTCGGTGCGGATGCGGGCATCGTAGGTGAAACGCACGCCCGGCGTATCCTGCAAGGGCACCCAGGAACGGGCATGGATGGCCTGTGATTGGCTGAACATGAAGGGCTGTTTGCTGGACGTCATTTCCGGGGTCAGCCACTGCAGACCGGAAGCCTCCGGAACCGTGCTGTAAGCGATGCGTACACGCGGCAACGCGGAAGGAAGCTTAATGCGCAAGGCCGAACCGAGTATCGTATCAGCGGCATCGAGCCGATAACTCAGCGCTTTCCAGCTCTTGCCGTCAAAGCCCTGCACGCCGCTGATCTGCAGATCACGGCTATCCAGAACCAGCTCGCGGGCTTTGTCATCCTGCCATTTCAGATGCAGTTCAGCACTGCCGGCCAGCGTACGCGCGGCCATATCGGCCTGCAGATCCAACACCAGATGTTCGATGCGGACCCGATTCGGCTGCGCATAGGAATTCGGATCAGGCACATCGGTGCTGTCCACGACATTGGCGGCAGGTGCTGCAGTTTCGGCATCGGGCTTGCAGGCAGCCAGAGCGAGCGCCATCAGTGCGGCAATCAGCAAACGGAACATGGGCATTCCCCTCAGATCTTGAAACCGCTATGGATGGCGACGATGCCGCCGGAAAGATTGCGCACCGCGCATTGCTCGAAACCGGCCTGTTCCATCATCGTTTTCAGACCCGCCTGATTGGGGTGCTTGCGGATCGACTCGGCCAGATAACGGTAGCTGTGGGCATCGCCGGCAATCAGTTCGCCGAGCTTCGGCAACACCTTGAACGAGTGGAAATCGTAGATCGGCCGGAACCACTCGGCCTGCACTTCCGAGAACTCCAGCACCATCACCTTGCCGCCCGGCCTGAGGATGCGGTACATGGATCTCAATGCGGCTGATTTATCGGTCACATTGCGCAGACCGAAAGCCATGGTGATGGCGTCGAAGCTGTTATCGGGAAACGGCAGCGCTTCGGCATTGAGCTGCACATAGCGCAGACCCTTGACCAGACCGTGATCGGTCAGTCGGTCGCGGCCGACACCGAGCATCTCGCGGTTGATGTCGCCGATGATGATTTCGCCGGTATCGCCGACGCGCTCGAGCAGCAGCTTGGCGATGTCGCCGGTGCCGCCGGCCAGATCGAGCACGCGGTCGCCGCGTTTGATGCCGGAGGTGCCGGTGAAATAGCGCTTCCACAGTCGGTGAACGCCCAAGGACATCAGATCGTTCATCACATCGTATTTGCCGGCGACCGAGGTGAACACCTTGCCGACCAGTTTTTTCTTTTCTTCGACCGGAACATCGCGGAAGCCGAAATGGGTGGTTTTATCGTTCATGGCCTATTATCACATGCCATAGCCGCCTTTTCACGGCCCAACGGCTGGACGGAACCCGCCGGATATCCCAGAATGGGACTCCTTTCCGAAAGAGATCGCTCATGGCTAGCCTGCGCCCAATCGTCCTCCTGATCATGAGCCTTCTGTTCACCTGTTCCACTGCCCTGGCGGCGCCCGAAGGCGATGCCAGCGTGAAGAAACGTCTGGATGCGCGCGCCATGAAATATGAGGTGTACGAAGACGGTGACTTCAAACTGACCTTCTCCTACAAACAGGACAATCGTTCTCAGCTGGTATTCGTTTCCGGAACAACCGAAAGCGTCGGCGCATTCGATATCCGGGAGATTTTCGCCCCGGCGCTCAAACTCGGCGATTACCCGCTGTCCGGCACCAAAGCCAGGGAACTCCTGGAAAGCAGCGGTGAATACAAACTCGGCAGCTGGGAAGTCCGTGACGAGGTCCTGTATTACGTGATCAAACTGCCGGACACCATTGATGCCGAAGAACTGGAAAGCGCGCTGGAAATCGCCGCCGAGGCCGCGGATGACATGGAACTGGAACTCAGCGGCAAAGACGATCTCTGAGGTCTAACGGCTCAGGCCCTGCGCTGCCAGGACCTCGAGATAGCGCGCCCAGCGCACCTCCTGCTGCTCACCCAACTCCTTCAGGAAGCTCCAGGTATAGATGCCGGTTTCGTGTCCGTCATTGAAACGCAGTACCACCGCGTAATTACCGACCGGTTCGACGGCACTGATGTTGATATCGCGTTTGCCGGCGACCCACACGCGTTGATCCGGACTGTGGCCCTGGACTTCCGCCGAGGGCGATTCGACCCGCAGGTATTCGCAGGGCAGCCGGTAACGGCTGCCGTCGTCGAAGGCCACTTCCAGCAGATGGGAAGCACGGTGTAGGATCAGATCGGTGGGTCTGGGACTCATGGGTTTTCTTTTTTACGTTTCGCGCGCGGATGTGCGGCGTCATAGACCGTAGCCAGACGCTGGAAATCAAGGTGCGTGTAGATCTGGGTGGTGGCGATGTCGGCATGGCCGAGCAGCTCCTGCACGCTGCGCAGGTCGCCGGAAGATTCCAGCATATGGCTGGCGAAACTGTGACGCAGCAGATGCGGATACACGCGTTTCCAGACGCCCTGCCGTTGCGCAAGCTGGCGCAGACGAAGCTGCACCGCTCGCGTGCTGATGGCCGCGCCGGCACGACCGGGGAACACCGGCGCTTCGGACGCCGCGGCACTTTCCATTTGCCAGTCCTGCAGGGCCGTGCGCGCATGGCTGCCGATTGGCACGATCCGGGTCTTGCTGCCTTTGCCGAACACGGTCACCAGACTGTCGTCGAGATCGAGATCGCGCCAGCGCAGGGCGCACAGTTCCGAAACGCGCAGGCCCGATGAGTACAGCAGTTCCAGCAGGGCGCGGTCGCGCCGCCCGAGCCCGCCGTCGGTCGGCAGTTCCACCAGACGCACGGCTTCATCGACATCCAGAACCTGCGGCAGCTTTCGCGCGGCCTTGGGGGCGCGAAGACCGGTACTGGGATCGTTGCGCAGTTCGCCGCGCTTCATCAGGAACTTGAACTGGCTGCGCAGTGCCGACAGCCGGCGTTGCACGCTCTTGGCGGACAGTCCCCGCCGGTGCTCCTGGGCCATGAACTGCTGGATATGCGCGAACTGCAGCTGCTCCGGATCATCGATGTCCTGCTGCCGACAATAGTCCTGCCAGGCCATCAGATCGCGCCGGTAGTTGCTCAGGGTGTGCGGCGAGGCCTGCCGCTCAACGGCCAGATGATCGAGGAATCGTTCGATGCCGGCGGCGATGCCGCTCATCGCCGGGATTGGATCAACGCCGTCTGGAACAGTTCGCCGATCCAGCGCAGGAACAGGGTGCCCATGCCGGGATAGAAGCGGTGCGGATCGGCGCTGCCGACCGCGATCAAGCCGACATCTGCGACCGGAATCAGGGCGATGGATTGGGTATGCACGCGGTCGTCGCCGAACAGCACCGGCAGTTTTTCCGGATTGAGGCGCCCGCAGATCGGCTCGCCATTGGCCAGACAATCGGCAAACGGCTGCAGGCGCGGGTCTTCGGCGGGAATATGGCTGAACCAGTCACCGAGCATGCCGGGAATCGTCGTAAAACTGATGACACGGATGCTCTCACCCGCGAAGTCTTCCTTCAGACAGGCCGCCAGCGTCTGCACCACATCCGCAGGCTGACGGGCGCGCAGCAGGGCGAGACTGAGGGCATGGATATGCTGGGTCAAGCGCTCGTTGTCCTGCGCGTTCATGCCCAGCTCGCCCAGACGGCGGGTCAGGTCACGGTTCTTGTCGCGCAGGATGTCCAA
>JAJTGG010000018.1 GCA_021299355.1 Lysobacteraceae bacterium | reverse complement strand
CTTGGTAATGCGGCCGAAATCCTGCCGGAACTGGTCCGCCGCGGCATCCGCCCGGATGCGGTGACCGATCAGACCTCGGCCCACGATCCGCTGCACGGCTATCTGCCGGCCGGCTGGACCTGGGAGCAGTACATCGACGAACAGAAACACAATCCGGCCAAAACCGTGGAAGCCGCCAAGCACTCCATGCGCGTGCATGTGGAAGCCATGCTGCATTTCCAGAACATGGGCATTCCGGTGTTCGATTACGGCAACAACATCCGCCAGATGGCCAAGGATGTCGGCTGCGCCGATGCCTTCGATTTCCCCGGCTTCGTACCGGCCTATGTGCGCCCGCTGTTCTGCCGCGGCATCGGCCCGTTCCGCTGGGTCGCTTTGTCCGGCGATCCGGAAGACATCGCCAAAACCGATGCCAAGGTGAAGGAACTGATTCCGAACGATCCACACCTGCACCGCTGGTTGGACATGGCCAAAGACCGTATCGAATTCCAGGGCCTGCCGGCGCGCATCTGCTGGGTCGGTCTGGGCGAGCGTCACCGTCTGGCTTTGGCCTTCAACGAGATGGTGGCTAAGGGCGAATTGAAAGCACCGATCGTGATCGGCCGTGACCATCTCGACTCCGGCTCGGTGGCCTCACCGAACCGCGAGACCGAGGCGATGAAGGACGGTTCCGATGCCGTGTCCGACTGGCCGCTGCTCAATGCCATGCTGAATGTGGCCGGCGGCGCCACCTGGGTGTCGCTGCATCATGGCGGCGGAGTGGGCATGGGCTATTCGCAGCACTCCGGCGTGGTCATTGTGGCCGACGGCAGCGAGGCAGCGGCCAAGCGTCTGGCACGTGTGCTATGGAATGACCCTGGCACGGGCGTGATGCGTCATGCCGATGCAGGTTATGAAATTGCGGTAGAGTGTGCGAAAGAACAAGGCTTACAGTTACCGATGATTTAAACATTCTGGCACATGAGTTAATTCATTTATGAAAAAGTATCCGGCATCGCGGGCCGTTGGTTCCTGTAGGTCAGCGAGGATTATCCGATGGCGCGGGTGTATCTAATCAACTGAACACGCCGCCGAACTGCTTACGGAGCTCATTTTTCTGAACCTTGCCGGTGCCGCCGACCGGCAGCGTTTCCACGAACACCACATCATCCGGAATCCACCACTTGGCCACACGTTCCGCAAGGAACGCGAGCAGATCGTCTTTACTCACCGCCGTTTCCGGCTTGCGCACGACCAGAAGCAACGGGCGTTCTTCCCACTTCGGGTGCTTGACGCCGATGACGGCAGCCATGGCCACGCCCGGATGCTGCAAGGCGGTATTCTCTAGATCAATCGAACTGATCCATTCGCCACCGGATTTGATTACGTCCTTGCTACGGTCGCGGATCTGCATGCGCCCGGAAGCATCGATGGTGGCGATGTCGCCGGTCGGAAACCAGCCATCGACCAGAGCGGATTGTTCGGATTTGTAATAACGGGACATCACCCACTGACCACGCACCATCAGTTCGCCCTGGCTGACGCCATCGCGGGGCAGGGTGGCGCCATTGTCATCCACCACTTTGAGATCGATACCAAACAGCGACTTGCCCTGCTTGGCCAACAGCGCATGCTGTTTGTCGCGCGGTAGGGCCTGATCTTTCGGGGCGATGAAACCCATGGTGGCCGCCGCGGTGGTTTCGGTCATGCCCCAGCCGTGGCGGACCTCCACCTCGTAGATGTCGCGGAATTTGGCGATCAGCGCCTGCGGCATGGCTGAGCCACCGACTGCGGTGCGACGCATGGTGTTGAAGCGCAGCTTGTTCTGCTCAACGTGCTGCATCAGCGCCATCCAGATGGTCGGAACCCCGGCGCTGATGGTGACCCGCTCGGATTCCATCAGTTCATAAAGGCTGGCGCCGTCCAGGCGCGGCCCAGGCAGCACCAAGCGCGCGCCGACCATCGGCGTGGCATAGGGAATGCACCACGCGTTGATGTGGAACATCGGCACCACCGGTAGCACGGTGTCCTGCGCCGAGATGCCGATGACGCCCGGCATGCAGCCCGAGAGGGCGTTGAGTACGATAGCGCGGTGCGAATACAGCGCGCCTTTCGGGTGCCCAGTGGTGCCCGAGGTGTAGCACAGAGCCGCACCGGTGCGTTCGTCGAAATCCGGCCAGTCGAAGTGTTCGGCATGCGGCGCGATCAGGGTTTCGTAACAGTGCAGTCCGGGAACGCCGTCGAGCGCCGGCATATTGGCGGCATCGCTCAGGCAAATCCAGGCCTTGATCTTCGGGCAGTGTGCGGCGATGCCCTTGATCAGTGGCGCAAAAGTCGCGTCGAACAGCATCACCGCGTCTTCGGCGTGATTGATGATGTAGATCAACTGGTCTGGGGCCAGACGCGGATTGCAGGTATGCATCACCATGCCGCTGCCGGAAACCGCGTAGTAGGCTTCCATGTGCCGGTGGTTGTTCCATGCGATGGACCCGACCGCACTGCCCGGTTTGAGGCCTAGTGCCTGCAGGGCATTGGCCAGCTTGCGCGAGCGCGCCGCGCATTGCGCGTAGGTGTAATGGAACAGCGGTCCGTGGGTTTCGCGGGAGACGATCTCGACATCGCCGAACTGGCCGGCGGCATGTTCGATGATGCCGGAAACGAGCAGGGGACGATCCATCATCAGGCCGGGTTGCAACATGGTCTTGCTCCGTGGTGGTGTTTACAGTTTGGCAATTTCCTTGAGCCGACCCCAATCATCCGCTTGCCGTCGAACGCCAGGGTTTGTGAATATGTATTCTGCACCGAAAACCGCGGACGTGCACTAGGCCGGCCTTTTCCGCAACAATAGCGGCTGCACGAACACCGCCGAGAGGATGACCGCCACACCTGCATAGAACTGCGGGGTCAATTCCTGGTATTCCCTCAGCCATAGGGCGGCGATGACGATGGCATACACCGGCTCCAGGTTCAGCGCCAACTGGGTGCTGAACGCGCTGATGTGTCGCAGGGCATGCAGCGACAGAATGAACGGCAGCAGGGTGCACAGGATGGCCAGCACCAACAGCAAACTGAAATTGTAGAGATCGGGCCGGATGAAGGTGGCATCCACGCCGAAATACAATGCACTTGCGCCGGCCAGTGCCAAGGCTCCGACACTCATTTCAATGAAGGTCACCGATTCGGGATCGGCCTCATGCACATAGCGTTTGTTGAGTGTGGCGAATACGGCAGTCAGCAGCGAGGAAAGAATGCCGACTGCGATGCCCAGATGCATCGACAGCGGCACGCCGCCGATCAGCAGGTAGACGCCGGGGATTACCATCAGGCCGAGCAGGATCTCGCTGCGGGCATGAGGTTTGCCGGTCAGCATCGGTTCGATGATGGCGGTGAAGATGGACCCGAGCGCCAGGCAGCTGACCGCCACCGAGGCATTCGCCAGCTTGATGGCGCCATAGAAGGTCAGCCAGTGCAGCGCAACGATGACACCGATGCCGGCATAGATGGCGATCAAGCGTGGTGGCAGTACCCGCAGGCCGCGCCAGACTCGGGGAAGTACGGCCAGAAAAACACTGACCAAGAGCATGCGCCACACCACCAACGACTGTGCCGGCAAGGTGATCAGCTTGCCCAGGATGGCGGTGAAGCCCCACAGCAGCACGCAGAAATGGATTTGCCAGAACGCTTTGCGCTCTGCGGCGGAGTGGGGCATCGGCGTTTACTTCTTCTTTACGGCGGTTTTGTTTGCCGGCGATTTCTTGGTCACGGATTTTTTCACGGCGGGCTTTTTCGGGGTCGCTTTTTTGGCCACCGGTTTAGCGCTGGGCTTTTTGACCGCAGTCGCCGCCGGTTTCGCGCCACCGATGAAGGCCAGCACATCGGCGGCATGGGTTTTGGTGTTGACCTTTTCCCAGACCTGTTCGATTTTTCCGTTGCTGCCGACCAGAAAGCTGCTGCGCGAAATACCCATGTACTGTTTGCCGTACATCGATTTTTCGACCCAGACGCCATACGCCTCGATCAGGGCGCGTTCGGTGTCGGCCAAGAGCGGAAAGCGCAGGGCGTATTTGTCGGCGAATTTACGGTGACTGGCCACCGAGTCCATGCTGACGCCGAAAACCGGTATGCCAAGTTTGTTGAATTGCGCCAGATCCGACTGAATGCCGCAGGCCTGCACGGTACAGCCGGGGGTGGAATCCTTCGGGTAGAAATAGACCAGATAGCGCTTGCCTTTCAGGGCTTTGGCGTCCTGAATGGCGCCGGATTGGTCGGGCAGGGCGAAATGCGGAGCGGGTGCGCCGGGAGCCAGCATGGGAGTTCCTTTGCAGTATGAAGGGGAAGTTTAGTCTATGTAACGGCTTGCTTGCATTGCGTGAAGCGGGTGTTTAATATATTAAACACCTGTTGAGGAAATGACGATGAGCAAAAATGCCGAGTTGCAGCAACGCCGGGTTGATGCCGTCGCCCGTGGCGTCGGTAACGCCACCCAGCTGTTCGCCGTGCGTGCTGAAAACGCTGAAATCTGGGACGCCGATGGAAGGCGTTACATCGATTTCGCCGGCGGCATCGGGGTCATGAACACCGGTCACCGCCATCCGAAAGTGATGGCCCGCATCCAGCAGCAGCTGGAAGGCGTGGTGCACAGCTGTTTCCAGGTCATGCCCTATGAACCCTACATTGAATTGGCCGAGGAACTGAACAAGCGCGCCCCGATTGCCGGCAAAGCCAAAACCCTGTTCATCACCACCGGCGCCGAAGCGGTTGAGAATGCCGTCAAGATCGCGCGTGCTTACACCAAGCGCCCGGGCGTGATTGCCTTCGGTGGCGGTTACCACGGCCGCACGTTGCTCACGCTTGGCCTGACCGGCAAAGTCGCCCCCTACAAAATCGGTTTCGGTCCGTTCCCGGCCGACATCTTCCATGCCCGCTTCCCGCATCCTTATCACGGCGTGACCGTGGCCGACACCTTGCAGGACATCGCCAATCTGTTCAAGTACGACATCGAGGCCTCGCGTGTGGCCGCCATCATCATCGAGCCGGTCATCGGCGAGGGTGGTTTCGTGCCGGCCCCGCCGGAATTGATGCGCGCCTTGCGCGCCATCTGCGACGAGCATGGCATTCTTCTAATTGCCGATGAGGTGCAGAGCGGTTTCGCCCGCACCGGCAAGCTGTTCGCCATGGAGCATTTCGACGTCAAGGCCGATCTGATCACCACCGCAAAGTCCCTGGCTGGCGGCATGCCGCTGTCGGGTGTGGTCGGCCGTGCCGAAGTCATTGATGCGCCGGCAGCCGGCGGTCTGGGCGGCACCTACGGCGGCAATCCGGTGGCCTGCGCCGCGGCACTGGGTGTGCTCGAGGTCATCGATTCGGAGAACATTCTGGCGCGTTCAACCCAGCTTGGCGAAACGCTCGCGGCATATGTCGGCAATCTGGCCAAGGAACCGGCGCTCGGCATCGGCGAAATCCGCCATCTCGGCGCCATGTTCGCGTTCGAACTGATCAAGCCCGGCACCGAGAATACACCGGATGACGTGGCCGCCAAGGCGCTGACCGCCAAAGCCGCCGAGCTCGGTCTGATTCTGCTCAGCTGCGGTGTATATGCCAATAGCATCCGCGTGCTGGTGCCGATTACCATCGAAGATGCAGTGCTGGCCGAGGCGCTCGCGATACTGGAAAAGGCCTTGCGAGCCATCCGCGGTTGAGTAAATGTGACCTAATCGTAAATTCCCATGCATGGATGCCCTTTGTGCTTGGCATCACTGTGGGATTTGGTTACGCTTGAACGCTTAGGGTCCTTGAGAGTCGTGCCATGTCGCTGTCGGGCAATCTCATCATCATCGGCGTCACCTGCCTGATCTCCTGGATTGGTTTCCAAGACCGTGCCTTTCAGTATCGCTGGTCGCTGAATCCTTACCAAGCCCGCCGCAAGCGAAGGTATATCCCGTATCTCTCTTACGGATTCGTGCATGCCGACTTTATGCACCTTCTGTTCAACATGATTACCCTGTTCTTCTTCGGGCGGGTCATGGAAACGGTGTTCAGCGCGCACTTCGGCGGATTCGGCTATTACCTATTTTATCTCGGCGGTATCGTATTCTCGATCCTGCCCTGGGCGCTTCCGCGCCGCAACAATCCGCGCTATTCCACGCTCGGTGCTTCGGGTGCGGTGTCGGCGGTACTGTTCGCCTATATTCTTCTGCAGCCGTGGTCGATGCTGTACATCTATTTAATTCCGGTACCGGCCATTCTGTATGCTGTGCTCTATGTCGCGTATTCGATGTATCTGGACAGGAAGGGCAACGATAACATCAACCACAGCGCGCATCTGTGGGGCGCGGCCTACGGTGTCGCGTTCACTGCGCTGGCCGAGCCCGGGGCACTGACCTCTTTTCTCGGGAAGCTGATGAATCCCTGAGTGAAAAAACCGCCCGAAGGCAGTTTTTTTATTTCTTGGTACGTGCCGGAACGGGGATGTTGCACAGGTCGATGAAGCCGGCCTTGTTCAGGTACCAGTCGTCCTTGCGGTTGCGGCGGGATTCCACCAGTTCGTCGAAGCTGGCGGTATCGGTGCGGAATACCTCCAGCTGCGGTCGCTGGTTTTCCGGGAGGGTCGACGCCAGTGCGATGGATTTGATCGGTGTGCGTTGCTCGGGTTTTTCATAAAAACCCAGCGGGCCGGTACCGCGCGGCAGCACCGAGAGGTACTCCATGCCCTGCAGCACGCGGCCGACCACGGTGATGTTGCGGTCGAGCTGGCGCGGCGATTGCCCGGTCACCACATACAGTTCGGTGCCGTTGCTGGAGTCAGCCTTGTTGCCGCGACCAGCGCCGAGCGCACCGTAGCAGTGGGTCATCCAGGTCTGCTTGCGGTCGGTGGCAGCCGGAAAGCCGTGCATGAAGCCGGCCTGTTTCGACCAGCCTTCGCGGTCCTTGACCGGATGGAATACGGATTTGTCGAAACCCGTGAGCGCGAACTCGGCCGGCAGTTTCGCCTTGGCGTTGCCGATGGATTTGGCTTTGGCCGGATCTTCGGACGGGTCGCCCCATTGCACGACGAAGTTGTCGTGCGAGCGGTTGATGGACAGTCCGTTCCAGTAGCCTTCACGGGCGAGGGTTTTGATGTTGCCGACATGTTCCGGCGCGAATTGAGGCGCCAATTCAATCAGCACCCGACCGCCGGCGATGTCCATCACCAGTAGATTGTCGGCTTCGGGCGTGCGCCAATCGGCGGCGCTGCTGGCATCGAGGATTTCCTGCATGGTCTTGCCCTTGGCCGCGGCTGAGAGCTGCGTTGTGGCGAGCAGGAGAGCGAGGCAGAGCAGGGTGCGTATCGGGGTTTTCATGATGGACTCACAGGCGTTCAAGTGCGGAAACCGGGCTGTCACAGGCCGGACTCAGGTAACAATGGCTGCCCAGTGCGGTCAGCCCGATGCTGTCGAATAGCTTACGGTATTGCGCGCGGCTGCGGGCAATGAAGCCTTTGAAGTCGCCGGTGATGGCGTCCTCACGGCAGAACACATCGATGTAGGCCACACCACTGCACAGCTCCGGAAAGCCTTCCAGTCCGCGTTTCAGTTCAGCGCCCGGAACATAGTGCAGCACATCTGCGCAGACCAGAAGATCGGCTGGCGGTCCGATACGCAGCTGCTGCATCTGGCCGAAGCCGGCAAGAGCGATGTTCCGGCTGCGCCCGTAGCGACGGACCACGTATTCGCTGGCATCCACGCCTTGGTAATGCAGGCCGGGCCGGAGTTTCAGCAGGGGCTTGCGCCACGGGGCCTCACCGCAGCCGATATCAAGCACCAAACGGATGGGACGGCCCAGATGCAGCTCGGCCACGGCCACCGCCACCGCCACTTTACGGGCCAGGGCTTTGTCGTCCGAGGCATGTTTACCCCGATACCAGCGGTCGAAATAGGCCTCATCATAGGTTTTCATTTTAGGCTTCGACATGCAGTTTCCCTATTAAACCATTGATTATCATACGCCAATTCCCGGTTTATGCGGCAATGACTTCTGGATTATGGTGTATTAGGTGCTAAATCATCGTATTGCCTTTAAGCCCATACCCATATTGCTGTTTTACGCGCCGACGCTAGCGCTTTGGTGTAGATGTGCAGGTCGCGTCGAGCGTATATGTACGTGTATGTGAAGGGTGAAAAAGGGCGGAGAATTCTCCGCCCTTTTTCACTGAGCAACAGGCATCAAGGCATGTTCTGGTAAACGCCGATGGCGCTGAGCACGAACAGGCCGATGAAAGCCAGGAAGCTGAGCAGGAAGCCGCCGCTGCGCGCCGAAGCGGCTTTGTTGTAACCGAGCACGTACCAGATCCTGCCGACCACCCAGGCGGCGCCGAGCCAGTGGGCCCACGGCATGAAGCCGGTCAAGGAGGCGATCCACAGCACCGGCAGGAACATGACGGTCTGTTCGACGGTATTCATGTGCGCGCGGTAGGCGCATTCGAACTGTTCGTGGCCGCTGCAAGCCGGAGCCTTGATGCCGTATTTGCCGCGCGCGCGGCCAACCAGGCCCATCGCGATGAATAAGACGAGGACATTGAGCAGGGTGATGAAGGCGGCACTGAGGATGGCGTTATCCATGAGGAGTTCCTGAAAAGGGATGTTCCGCGATGATAGACGCTTCCAGCCGGAATGCCAACTCAGACCGCGCTGCCGGCGGCATGGCCGGAGGCCCAGGCCCATTGGAAATTGTAGCCGCCCAGATGACCGGTCACATCCAGCACCTCGCCGATGAAATACAGGCCGGGCTGATGCTTCGATTCGAAGCTGCTTGAAGACACACCCTCGGTATCCACGCCGCCGAGGGTGACTTCCGCGGTACGGTAGCCTTCGGTGCCGCTGGGAGTGATGCGCCAATGCTGCAGGGCGAAAGCGATGTCCCGGAGCTCGGCATGTTTGTATTGATTCACCGGTTTGTTGCTGAAAAATACCGTGCACAGCAGCTGCGCCAGCCGTTTCGGCAGCCATTCCGCCAGTACCGTTTTGAGTTCGGCTTTATGGCCTTGTTGCTGCAGTGCCAGAAGTTCCGTACCGGCATCCCGGCCCGGCAGCAGATCGATTTCAATGGCTTCGCCGAGATTCCAATACGAAGAGATCTGCAGGATGGCCGGGCCGCTCAGGCCGCGGTGGGTGAACAGCAGGGCGTTACGGAATTCAGTGCCACCGACGCGTACCGCGATCGGTAAGGCAACACCGGCAAGTTCGGCATACTGTTCAAGCGGCTTGCCGCTGAGCGTGAACGGCACCAGCCCGGCCCGTGTTTCCACCAACGCGTGACCGAATTGTCGGGCAATGCTGTAGCCCAATCCGCTGGCGCCCATGCTGGGAATCGACAGGCCACCGGTGGCGACGACCAGTTTTTCGGCGCGGTAGATTCCTTGGGCGGTTTCGACTTCGAATCGGTCACCAGCGAACCGAATCGAACTGATGGCTATACCAGTGGCGATATGCACTCCGGCCCAATCACATTCGTCCAATAGCAGTTTGACGATCTGCTTCGACGACTCGTCGCAGAACAGTTGGCCGAGTTCCTTCTCGTGATAGGCAATGCCATGACGTTCCACCATTTCGATGAAATCAATCGGGCGGTAGCGGGCCAAGGCCGATTTGCAGAAGTGCGGATTACGCGAAAGGAAATTTCCCGGACCGGTACCGGTATTGGTGAAGTTGCAGCGGCCACCGCCTGACATCAATATCTTCTTGCCGCAGCGGTTGCTGCCTTCCAGAACCGTGACCGTCCTTCCGCGGTAACCGGCGGTTGCCGCGCACATCAAACCGGCGGCACCGCCACCGATGACCAGCACCTGCGAATCACGGGCGCCGGAGACCATGAATCACTCCGCGAACTTGTTTTTCTTTTTGCCCTGGCGGAACTCGAAGAACGATTCGTTCTTACGTTTGACCTTGCCGACGGTATTCGGTTTTTCACGGGTATCCGGGCGGCGCGGCGGACGCGGTTTCTTCGGTGCGGTATCCGGAGCGGTACCGTCCTTGGTGATGCGCAGCTGCTGGCCGGCACACCAGACCGTCTTCAGGTGCTTGAGAATATCCTTCGGCATGCCTTCCGGCAGGTCGACGATGCTGTAATCATCGAAAATCTCGATGCGGCCCATGTGTTTGGCATCCAGTCCGGCTTCATTGGCGATGGCACCGACGATGTTTCCCGGCTTGACGCCGTGCTCGTAGCCGACTTCAATCCGGTAGGATTCCATGCCGGCCTCGGCATCGCGCGGCGCACGTTCTTTCTTTTCACGGAACGGGCGTTCCGGACGGTCGCCGCGGGTTTCACGTTCAAAGCGGGGTTCGCGGGCTGGACGCTTGTCGCGGCCTTCGCGCACTTCGAATTCCTTGGCTTTGCGTTCATCGCGCTTCGGTGGCTCCAGCAGCAGCGGCACATCGCCGCGTGCCATTTTGGCCAGTGCTGCCGCGATTTCGATGGCCGGTACGTTCAGGGCCTGTTCGTAATCCTCGACCAGCTTGCGAAACAGGGTCAGATCGGACGATTCCAGTGTTTCAGTGATCTGCTGCTTGAACTTGTCCATGCGCACTTCGTTGATGGTCGCCACGCTCGGCAATTCCATCGGTTCAATCGGCTGGTTGGTGGCGCGCTCGATGGCACGCAGCATGCCGCGCTCGCGCGGAGCGATGAACAAAATGGCTTCGCCGCTGCGTCCGGCACGGCCGGTACGGCCGATGCGGTGCACATAGGATTCGGTGTCATAGGGCACATCGTAATTGACCACATGGCTGATGCGGTCGACGTCGAGCCCGCGTGCGGCCACGTCGGTGGCGACCAGAATATCGATGCTGCCGTCTTTCAGCTGGCCGATGGTGCGTTCGCGCTGGGCCTGGTTGATATCGCCGTTGATGGCGGCAGCCGAGAAGCCGCGTGCCTGCAGTTTCTGCGCCAGTTCATCGGTGGCCAGCTTAGTGCGGGCGAAGATGATCATGCCGTCGAAGGGTTCGACTTCCAGAATGCGGGTCAGGGCATCGAGCTTGTGCAGGCCCGAAACCTGCCAGCAACGCTGGCGGATGTTGTCGGCGGTACGGGTCTTGGCCTCGATCTGGATTTCGATTGGCGACTTCAGGTACTTCTGCGCGATGCGCTTGATGGCGGTTGGCATGGTGGCGGAGAACAGCGCGACCTGACGGGTCTCCGGTGATTTGCGGATGATGGTTTCGACATCGTCAATGAAGCCCATGCGCAGCATTTCGTCGGCTTCATCCAGCACCAGTGTCTTGAGTTCCGACAGATCCAACGAATTTTTCTCGAGATGGTCAATCACCCGGCCCGGGGTGCCGACCACGACATGCACGCCGCGGCGCAAGGCCGACAGCTGCGGGCCATAGCTCTGGCCGCCGTAGATCGGTAGCACATGGAAGTGCGGCAGGTTTTCCGCGTATTTCTGGAAGGCTTCCGCCACCTGGATGGCCAGTTCACGGGTCGGTGCCAGCACCATTACCTGCGGCTTGCCGGCTTTCAGGTCGAGGCCACTGAGCAGCGGCAGCGCGAAGGCCGCGGTCTTGCCGGTGCCGGTCTGGGCCTGGCCGAGCACGTCGCGGCCGTTCATGATGTGTGGAATCATCGCAGCTTGGATCGGCGAGGGCGTCTCATAACCCAGCGCAATCAGGGTTTTGAGAATGGGTTCAGGCAAGCCCATGTCACGGAAGTTTACTCCGATACGCAAATCCTTGCTTGAACAAGCATTTATCTTCAACCGGAGCTTCGCCATGATGCTTTATCTTCTGAAATCGGGCCATCTGCTGTTC
This sequence comes from Lysobacteraceae bacterium, assembly GCA_021299355.1. Lineage (GTDB taxonomy): Bacteria > Pseudomonadota > Gammaproteobacteria > Xanthomonadales > Xanthomonadaceae > Arenimonas. The sequence goes on along the minus strand of JAJTGG010000018.1, from coordinate 33,456 downwards.
GTCATGGCCTGGGTTGCCGCCGTGTTTTATTTGCCGCGCTTGTTGATCAATTTTGCCGAGTCACCCGGACAGCCCGATGTGCAGGCCCGCCTGCTGCTGATGGCGCGCCGTTTGTATCTGTTCGGGCATGTGATGTTCGGCCTGGCGCTGGTGCCGGGTATCGGTCTGATGCACTTCGCCGGCCTCGGCGGCTGGCTGCACGCCAAGCTGCTGCTGGTCGCTATTCTGTTCGCGTATTTCATCCTGTGCTACAAGCGCCTGCAGGCCACGCAGCAAGGCAAAGCTTTGCCGTCGCCGCGCACCCTACGCATTCTCAATGAAGTGCCGGTATTCCTGCTGTTTGCCGTGATCTTTCTGGTGATCGCCAAGCCGTTTTAAGGAATCAGCACCAGTTTGCCGACAGTCTTGCCGGACTCGATGTCGGCCTGAGCTTTCGCGGCATCGGCCAGCGGGTATTCCGTGACCGGTAGCGCGACCAGCTGACCGTTTTCAAACAGGCTGATAAGCTCCAGCATACCGCTACGCAATAGCCCGGTATGCTCGGACAGAAAACTCAGATTGGTGGCCAGCACGCTTTTGTTGCTCTGGGTCATGTTAAGTGGATTGAAACGCGGCGTGCGCAGCCAGTCCCAGGCCATCTTCAGCCAGTTGAGTCTGCCGTCGTGCGGTAGCATGCTGGCGAATCCGTAGATGCACAGTTTTCCCATCGGCGCCAGATGGGCATAGCTCTGTGCCAGCGTGGACACGCCATTGGCATCGAATACGGCTTGGAAACCCTCCGGCGCCAAACGCTCCGCTTCCGGCCACAGGTTCTGTGTGGATTTATCGATGGCCAGATCGGCGCCCATAGCTAATGCAGCGCTGCGTTTGTGCGCGGAACCCACCACACCCACTACGCGGCAACCGTGCAGCCGGCCCAGCTGGCAAAGCGCGGAGCCGACGCCGCCGGCAGCGGAATGCACCAGCCAGGCATCACCGGATTTCGGCAGCACCTGCTCGCGTACCATGAACCAGGCGGTCAGAAATACCGTGGGCAGGGCCGCGGCCTGAGCGTGGCTGAGATTGCCCGGCTTGCGGAACACACGATCGGACTTCAGTACGATATGCGAGCAGTAACCCCCGAACAGGGTCAGCGCCAACACGTCATCACCAACGGCATGCTCGGTCACCTTCGCACCGACAGCGGTAACCACGCCCGAGAGTTCAAAGCCGGGTGTAATCGGATAGCCATGCAGTTCTTTGGCTGAGGCGTATAGACCCATGCGGATGATGCCATCGGCATAGTTCACGCCACAGGCTTTCACCGTAATCAGTACCTCGTGGTCGCCGATGGCGGGCAAGGGCGCTTCGATGAGTTTGAGGGCATCGTAGCAACCGGGACGGTCAATCTGGATTTTTCGGAGGATTTCGATCACGGGTTCGTTTCCTGGCAGGTTGTGCCTACAGTAAACCGGCCGCATTCCTGATGCCACAAAAAAAAGCCGCCTTGCGGCGGCTTTTTAACGACAGCTATGTTGCTTCAACGCTGCGGCGAGCGTTGATGGCCACGGGGACTTCCACCCGGACTGCTGCTTTTCGGTTTCTGCGAAGCCATGCCGTGGCTTTTCAGATGACCGGGCTGGGCCGGCTTGCGGCGCGGCGCCTGATGGCCGGACGGCTTGCCACGTGGCGGGGTCAGGTCCATGCGCATGGTCGTGGTCGGTTCGAAGCCGGGCTTCGATTCCAGCACGATGTCCTGCTTCAGCAAGCGGTTGACCGCGCGCAGCAGGCCGCCTTCATCGGTGGCGACCAAGGATACGGCATCGCCATTGGCGCCGGCACGGCCGGTACGGCCGATGCGGTGCACGTAGTCTTCAGCCACCATCGGCATGTCGAAGTTGATCACCAGCGGCAGCAGCGGGATGTCGAGGCCGCGGGCGGCCACGTCGGTGGCGCACAGCACGCGCACCTTACCGGCCTTGAAGTCGGACAGGGCTTTCAGACGTTGGCCCTGGCTCTTGTTGCCGTGGATGGCGAGCGCGGGGATGCCGTCCTTGGTGATCTGTTCGGCGATGCGATTGCACAGATGCTTGGTTTTCACGAACACCAGGATCTGTTCCTGGTAGCGTTCGCTCAGAATATGCATCAGCAGTTCGCGCTTCTTGCCCGGGTCGACCGGATGCGCGATGTGATTGACAGTATGCGCCACGGTATTCTGCGAAGAAACCTGGACTTCGATCGGATTGCGCATGAACTGCAGCGCCAGTTGTTTGATCGGCGCATCGAAGGTGGCCGAGAACAGCAGAGTCTGCCGCTGTTTCGGCACCTGATTGAGGATTTTCTTGATTGCCGGCAGAAAGCCCATATCGAGCATGCGGTCGGCTTCGTCCAGAATCAGGGTTTCCACCCGGTGCAGCTGCGCGGTACCGCGTTCCAGATGATCGATCAGTCGGCCCGGAGTGGCCACCAGGATATCGAGGCCCTTGCCGAGTGCCATCATCTGCGGGTTCATGCTGGCACCGCCGTACATCACGGCGGTGCGCAGACGGATGTGCTTGCCGTATTCGCGGATGCTGGCGTGCACCTGTACGGCCAGTTCACGCGTGGGTACCAGAATCAGGACGCGCGGTCCCTTGGCTTTTGGGTTCGGATGTTCGGCCAGACGCTGCAGAATGGGCAGCGTGAACGCTGCGGTTTTGCCGGTACCGGTCTGGGCACCGCCCAGCACGTCTTCACCATTCAGAATGGCGGGAATGGCTTGGCTTTGAATGGCGGTGGGTTCCGTGTAGCCCTTATCGGACAGCGCACGGACGAGCTCGGGCATCAGCCCAAGGGATTGAAAAGGCATGTTGTAACTCCTGCAGGGGCAATGTCCCTAACACCACATTGCTTTCATTGCGCCCTGAGGCGCCTGAGAATGGGTTCGTGCGGAGTAAGTGCATTAAGCACAGAGATTAGGAAACGAACCGTTTCTTTGTGCCGCTATTGTAGGTGTTTTGGCCCGATAAAGCGAATCGGTGCTGAATAGGCCGTTCAGCCGGGCTCAATCGTCCAACAAAACACGCTTGGCATCCACATAGTGTTTCTGCCAGTAGGGCGTGTCGATGTTGTCCATGCGCACGGTGCCACCGGAGCTGGGCGCATGTACGAAGCGGCGTTCACCGACATAGATGCCAATATGGCTGACGCGGCCGCCGAGCGTATTGAAGTAGACGAGATCACCCGGGTACAGGCGGTCTTTTTCCACCCGTGGCGCATCGATGTCAATCAAAGCCGCCGTGGTGCGCGGCAATTTCAGGCCGGCACTGTGCAGGAAAACGTAATTGATCAAGCCCGAGCAGTCGAAGCCGGATTCCGGGGAGTTGCCGCCATAGCGGTAGGGCGTTCCGACCAGGCCGATGGCCTGGAACAGGACGTCATTGGCCGCCGCTTTGAGGTTGCCGGGCAAAACGGTATCTTCCTCGCCGAGACCGGTCACTTCTGGCTGTTCGCCGCCACGACTGCGTTCCGGCCCGCTGGCACAGGCGCTTAGGAGCGCGGTCAGTAGCAGCAAAACGGTGATTTTCGTGGATTTTACTGGCATTCCGGCGCGTTCAATCGGATAATAGTCCGCTTGATTGTGCCCGATACGGGCTTTTCCGTCACCCCTCCCGTTCTGGATGCGTTATGTCGATTGAAAAAAACTCCGTGGTTCGCTTTCATTACACCGTTGCTGAAACCGGCAAAGAGCCCCTGGAAAGCTCGAAAGACGGCAATGCACTGACGGTTCTGGTCGGCCATGGCGCCATCATCCCGGGCCTGGAAGAAGCCCTGATCGGCAAACAGGCCGGCGATAAGGTCGAAGCAACGGTCAGTCCGGACCAGGCCTACGGCGAGCGCCGTGACGGCATGACCCAACGTATTCCGAAGAAACTGTTCAAAAACGCCAAGTTGGTCAATGGTCAGCAGGTCGTACTGCCGACCGAAATGGGTCCGCGTGCGATGACCATCCTTAAAGTCGGCATGACCACGGTCGATGTCGATCTCAACCATCCGATGGCTGGCAAGTCGCTCGACTTCACGGTCGAGATCCTCGATGTCCGCGCCGCGACCGAAGAAGAAATCGCACACGGCCATGTGCACGGCGAAGGCGGCGTTCAGCACTGATCCGATACTTCCGGCCTATGGTCGGATGTAGGTTCCGCGGTTAACCTAGGCTGAATTAGGGTAACCACAATGACCAACACCACGCAGGATTTCCATCCCACACGCGCCCCGGAGCGCATCGATATGCTCGATGCCATCCGGGGTTTCGCCTTGTTCGGCATCCTGTTGATGAATCTCGAGGCTTTCAATGGCCCGATTCTGCAGGCAATGACCGGCATCAATCCGTCATTGCACGGTGCCGACCGCCTCGCCGATGCATTCATCTACATCTTCGTGCAGGGCAAGTTCTGGACCCTGTTTTCGCTGCTGTTCGGAATCGGATTCGCCATCATGTATGATAGCGCCGCCCGCAGCGGCGGTGATTTCCGCCGCATTTACAAACGCCGGTTATGGGTGTTGATGGCCATCGGCGCCGCGCATGCCATCCTAATCTGGGAAGGCGACATCCTGGTTACCTACGCATTGGCTGGATTCATCCTGCTTTGGCGCATGAAAAACGATGCGCCGCCGCGGCTATCATGTATTTTGATGGTGTATTGTGCGCCTCTGGCTCTGCTGGCCTTTACGGGCGCCATGGCCGGAAACCACGATGACAGCGGGAATATTTCCGAAATGATGGCCGAGGAAGTCCGCTATCAAGGCCACAGCGCTTATATGGCGACCCTGCAGTGGCGCGTCGGCTATTTTCTTCTGAATCTTGGCAATCTCGTCATTCTGCTGCCGATGGCCGTGGCCGTCTTTGCACTTGGCGTAAGACTTCATCGTCAGGGCTGGTCGCGTCCAGCAATGTCAGTAGATGACGGTGGTGGCCGTGTAGCGTTGTACTGCTATTGTGCCGGCCTAGCGCTCATGGTTGCGAGCATCGTTATTGCGCCAGACGTCTCGCCGGTCCGGATCGATGCAGTATTCGCGGCCGTGAATGTCCTCAATATGTTGGCCGGGCTATTGATGTGCCTCGGCATGTTTTTCGGTCTGCGCTGGATGTGGGCGCGCCCCGTTTTCCAGAAACGCCTGGCCCTGCTGGCGCCGCTGGGGCGCATGGCGCTGAGCAACTACCTTGGCCAGTCGCTGGTCTGCACCCTGATTTTCTATGGTTATGGCCTCGGCTATTTCCAGCAGTTGCCACGCGCCTGGCATATTCCCTTCGCCCTAGTGCTGATTACGCTGCAGACGCTGTTCAGCATCTGGTGGCTGAGCCGTTTCAGCATGGGCCCGGCCGAATACCTCTGGCGCTGGCTGACTTACGGGAAGCGTCCGAAGTTTGTATCATAGAGCGAGTCCATCACGTGCCCGTCCATGAACCCCAGCAATGACGATGTTTTGATTCTCGGTGGTGGTGTCATCGGCTTGAGCTGTGCGCTGTTTCTACTCGAGCAGGGCCGATCCGTGCGGATTCTTGAAAAAAACACGGTGGGCGGTGCCACCTCGCACGGCAACTGCGGCACCATCACCCCGAGCCACGCCCCACCGCTGGCGGCTGCTGGCATGATTGGAAAAGCCCTGAAATACATGACTCAGGCCGATGCGCCGTTTTATATCAAGCCCTCGACCGACCTGTCCCTGTTGGACTGGCTGCTGCGCTTCTCCTTGCGCTGCAACACGCACGACCACCGCAAATCCGCATTGGCCAGGGCCGCTTTGCTGAACGCCTCGCGCAGCTTGCTGGAAGACATCATTACCCGGCATGCCTTCGATTGTGGATTCGATGCCAATGGTGAAATGTATGTCTGCAGAACCCAGGAGGGTCTGGATATGGGGATCGCATCACGCATGTGGAAACCGCCTGTGGCCGACGGCAGGGCGCACAGGTGTTGGTCGCGTTGGCGGCCTGGTCGCCGGCCATGGTCCGCAGCCTTGATCTGGCCTTGCCGATCCAGCCTGGGAAGGGTTACTCCATTTCCTACAGTCTGCCGCCGATCGTGCCGAAAACCCCGTTGGTTCTGACCGAACGCAGTGTGTGCGTCACCTCCTGGGCCGACGGTTACCGGCTGGGCAGCACCATGGAGTTCGCCGGTTTCGATGATAGTCTGAATGCCAAAAGGCTCGACGCACTCGAGCGCGGCGCCCGTGAGTATCTGAAAGCGCCGATTGGCCCCGAAGTGCTGTCCCGCTGGTTCGGCTGGCGGCCGATGACCTATGACGATTTACCGATTCTTGGCAAATCACCCAAGCATAGCAATCTGTTTTTGGCCACTGGACACGGCATGCTGGGCATGAGTATGAGCGCCATCAGCGGCCAACTGTTGGCTGCGCAGATGACCGGTCGTGAATCGGCTATCGATATTTCGCCGTATTCGGCTGGCCGTTTCTGATGCACACCTTCGAATTGCATCGCGGGATCTTGCCATTGTTGGTGAGTCTGCCGCATAACGGTACCGATATTCCCGAGGATATCCGCACGCTGTTGGTGGATGAGGCGCAGTCCGCTCCAGATACCGACTGGCATGTCGATCAACTCTATGAATTCGCGCTGGCGATGGGAGCTTCCGTTTTGAAGCCGCACTATTCGCGTTACGTCATCGATCTGAATCGACCGCCGGATGATACCTCCTTGTATCCCGGGCAAAACACCACCGGGCTGTGCCCGACCGTGGCGTTTTCGGGCCGCTCGATTTACCGGGACGGAAAATCACCTGATGCCGAAGCCATAGTGCAGCGCACTGCGCAGTATTGGCTGCCGTATCACACGGCGCTGCAGGCGGAATTGCACCGGCTCAAACAGCAGCACGGGCGTGCGCTGCTGTGGGAAGGGCATTCCATCCGGCCGGAGTTGCCATTTCTGTTCGAAGGCCGGTTGCCGGATTTCAATCTCGGTACCGTTGAAGGCCGTAGTTTTCCCGACGCCGGGTTGCGGGCGGTAGAAGCCGTGCTGGCGGCGCAGAGCGATTACAGCTGGGTCAGCAACGGCCGCTTCAAAGGCGGTTACATCACCCGTCATTACGCGGCCCCAGAGTCCGGCTTTCATGCTTTCCAGCTAGAGCTCGCGCAGAGTGCCTATCTTGATGAAACGATGACGACATTCGATACCGTCAAGGCGGTGCCGGTCCAAGGCCTGATTACCCGAATGATGCGCGCGGCTCTGGACTTGCCGACCTGAGGGATTCGCGTTAGGGTGGGGCGTCACTCAGCGCCAGGGAGTGTGAAATGACGAATTCCGATCCGAAACCGCGGCATATGCACTTCGCCGGCATCGGCCAACACCTGGGCTCGCTGGCGACCTATGTGATTTTCCTGTATCTGGTATATCTGGCCGTAAAGGGGCGCATCATGCCGAACTTAGCCATTTTGTTGACTGGATCGAACGCCTGTCTAGCTGAATCATAGTTCCAGTGAAGCCAGGTCGCCCTTGGTTTCCAGCCAATGTTTGCGGTCCGGCGCGCGTTTCTTGGCCAGCAGCATGTCCATCAGCGCATCGGTTTCCTCGACATCATCGATGGTCAGCTGCACCAGCCGGCGCGTATCCGGATGTACGGTGGATTCGCGCAGTTGGGCCGGATTCATTTCACCCAGACCCTTGAAGCGGGTGACGCTGACCTGGCCCTTGATTTTTTCCTTCTCGATGCGGTCGAGAAGGATGCGCTTTTCCTCTTCATCCAGCGCATAGAACACCTGCTTGCCGACATCGATGCGGAACAGCGGCGGCATGGCCACGAAAATGTGCCCGGCATTGACCAGCGCCGGAAAATGCTTGAGGAACAGCGCCGACAATAGTGTGGCGATGTGCAGACCGTCGGAGTCGGCGTCGGCCAGGATGATGACTTTGCCGTAACGCAGGCCCTCGATGTTCTGCACGCCCGGATCGCAGCCGATGGCCACCGCTAGATCGTGGACCTCGTTGGAGGCCAGAACGCCCGAGCTGGCCACTTCCCAGGTATTCAGGATTTTGCCGCGCAGCGGCATGATGGCCTGGAATTCCTTGTTACGGGCCTGTTTGGCCGAGCCGCCGGCGGAATCACCCTCGACCAGGAACAGTTCGGTGCGCGAGAGATCCTGCGAGATGCAATCGGCCAGCTTGCCGGGCAGGGCGGGACCCTGTGTAATTTTCTTGCGGACCACTTGCTTTTCGGTCTTCAGACGCACCGAGGCACGCTCGATGGCCAGCATGGCGATGGCGGTTCCGGCTTCAACATGCTGGTTCAGCCAGAGCGAAAACGCATCATGCACGGCTGATTCGATGAAAGCCGCTGCCTGCCGTGAACTCAGACGTTCCTTGGTCTGGCCACTGAACTGCGGATCGGTGAGTTTCAGGCTCAGCACGTAGCTGACCCGGTCCCAGACGTCTTCCGGCGCCAGCTTGACGCCGCGCGGCAACAGGTTGCGGAAATCGCAGAACTCGCGCAGCGCATCGGTCAAGCCGGAGCGCAATCCATTCACATGCGTGCCGCCCTGTGCGGTCGGAATCAAGTTGACGTAGCTTTCCTGCACCAGTTCGCCTTCCGGCAGCCAAGCCAGAGCCCAGTCGACCACTTCGCTTTCCTTGCTCAGATGGCCGCCGAATAGTTCCGCCGGCAACAGTTCCCTGCCGGACAGTTCACCGAGCAGATAATCGCTCAGACCGTTCTCATAGAACCACTGGCTACGTTCACCGCTGGCTTCGTCAAACAGGGAAACATTCAGGCCCGGACACAGCACGGCCTTGGCACGCAGCAGATGGCGCAGCGCCTTGACCGCGAATTTGTTGGTATCGAAATATTTGCCGTCCGGCCAGAACCGGACCCGGGTTCCCGAGTTGCGCTTGCCGACGGCACCAACCGTTTCCAGCGGTGAACTGCGGAAACCGTCCTGGAATTGCATGCGGTATTCATTGCCATCGCGCTTGATGCCCACTTCCACTTTCTTCGACAGGGCATTGACCACGGACACGCCGACGCCATGCAGACCGCCGGAGAAGGTGTAATTTTTTCCGCTGAATTTACCGCCGGCATGCAGGCGGGTCAGGATCAGTTCGACGCCGGGGATGCCTTCGTCCGGGTGGATGTCAACCGGCATGCCGCGTCCGTCATCGATGACCTCGCAGCTGCCATCGGCGAACAGGGTCACCTCGATCGATTTGGCATGGCCGGCCAAGGCTTCGTCGATGGCGTTGTCGATGACTTCCTGCGCCAGATGGTTCGGGCGGGTGGTGTCGGTATACATGCCCGGACGGCGTTTGACCGGATCCAGGCCGGAGAGGACTTCAATGTCGGCGGCGTTATAGCGGGTATTCATGGCTCTCGGGGGCGGTGCGGGAGCATTCAGGATGCTATCTGCAGGGTTTGCGGTCAAGCGGAATTAAAAAGGTGCGTTTTTGCCCGCAAGTCGGTAAAATGGTGCTTTCCAACGCCCTCTTTTCCCATGACGCGTTTAATCTTCGTTACCGGCGGTGTCGTCTCCTCCCTGGGCAAAGGCATCGCTGCCGCGTCCCTGGCCGCCATCCTCGAGGCCCGCGGCCTCAATATCACCATGATGAAGCTGGATCCTTACCTGAATGTGGATCCGGGCACCATGTCGCCGTTCCAGCACGGCGAGGTGTACGTCACCGATGACGGTGCCGAGACCGATCTTGACCTCGGCCATTACGAGCGCTTCGTGCGCACGCACCTGACCCGCAAGAACTCGATCACCACCGGCCGCATCTACGACAACGTGATCCGCAAGGAGCGCCGTGGCGATTACCTTGGCGGCACCGTGCAGGTCATTCCGCACGTCACCGATGAAATCAAGCAGGCCATTTATGCCGCGACCGAAGGTTTCGACGTCGGTCTGGTCGAAATCGGCGGCACCGTCGGTGATATCGAGTCGCTGCCGTTCCTGGAAGCCATCCGTCAGATCCGCAGTGAGCGCGGACCGGAAAAGGCCATCTTCCTGCATTTGACCCTGGTGCCCTACATCGCAGCCGCCGGTGAATTGAAAACCAAGCCGACCCAGCATTCGGTCAAGGAACTGCGTTCGATCGGTATCCAGCCGGACATCCTGCTCTGCCGCAGCGAGCAGCCCCTGCCGGAAAGCGACCGCCGCAAGATCGCCCTGTTCACCAACGTGCCGGAAGAGGCGGTCATCAGCTGTCTGGACGTCGATACCATCTACAAGCTGCCGCTCTGGCTGCACGAGCAGGGTCTGGACACCATCGCCATCCGTCGACTGCGCCTTGAAGACATGGTCGGTCCGGCTGATCTCAGCGAATGGCGCGATGTGGTTGATGCGATCGAGCATCCGGTCGACGAAGTCACCATCGCCGTGGTCGGCAAATACGTCGACCATCAGGACGCCTACAAATCCATCGGCGAAGCACTGCGCCACGGTGGCCTGCGCCAGCGCACGCGCGTGCGCCTGAAATGGTTGGAATCCGAGCAGATCGAAACCGATGGTACCGCGATGCTGGCCGATGTCGATGGCATTCTGGTGCCCGGCGGCTTCGGTGACCGTGGCTTCGAAGGCAAAGTCGCTACCTCGAAATACGCCCGCGACCACAAGATTCCGTATTTCGGCATCTGTTACGGCATGCAGGCCGCGGTGGTCGATGTTCTGCGCGACAAGGGCGGTTTGCCCGGCGCCAACACCACCGAAATCGACCGCCAGTGCGCAGATCCGGCCATTGCCCTGATTACCGAATGGCGAACCGCCAGTGGTGAAATCGAGCGCCGCAGCGCCGACTCCGATATGGGCGGCACCATGCGCCTCGGTCTTCAGGAGTGCCGTTTGAAGCCCGGCACGCTGGCGCATCGTCTGTATGGCAAAGACGTCGTTTCCGAACGCCATCGCCACCGCTATGAATTCAACAACACCTACCGAGAAGCGGTCGAGAAAGCCGGCATGACCATCTCGGCGCAATCGATGGATGGCCTATTGGTGGAAATGGTCGAAATCCCCGACCATCCCTGGTTCCTGGCCTGCCAGGCGCATCCGGAATTTCTGTCGACCCCGCGTTACGGCCACCCCCTGTTCAGCGGCTTCATCAAGGCTGCACGCCAGAAGAAATCCGGCGCCACCGATTAAGGACACTGCTCATGAAACTGTGCGGCTTCGATGTAGGTTTGGATCAACGTTTCTTCCTGATTGCTGGCCCATGCGTGATCGAGTCCATGCAGCTGCAGCTGGATGTGGCCGGTCAGCTGAAGGAAATCACCGATTCGCTCGGCATTCCCTTCATCTTCAAATCGAGTTTCGATAAAGCCAACCGCACTTCCGGCACCAGCTTCCGCGGTCCGGGACTGGAAGAAGGCTTGAAGGTTCTGTCCGAAGTGAAACGCCAGATCGGCGTGCCGGTGCTCACCGACGTGCATGAATACACCCCGATGGACGAAGTGGCGGCCGTGGTCGATGTACTGCAGACCCCGGCCTTCCTGTGCCGTCAGACCGATTTCATCCAGAAAGTCGCCAGTGCCGGCCGGCCGGTCAACATCAAGAAAGGCCAGTTCCTCTCGCCCTGGGAAATGAAGCATGTGGCCGCCAAGGCGAAAGCCACCGGCAACGAGCAGATTATGGTCTGCGAGCGCGGCGTCAGCTTCGGCTATAACAACCTGGTGTCCGACATGCGCTCGCTGAGCGTCATGCGCGATACCGGCTGCCCGGTGGTGTTCGATGCCACGCATTCGGTGCAACTGCCCGGCGGCATGGATGGCAAATCCGGTGGCCAGCGCCAGTTCGTGCCGGTGCTGTCGCGCGCGGCGATGGCGGTCGGCATCGCCGGCATCTTCATGGAAACCCATCCGAATCCGGAGGTGGCATTAAGCGATGGTCCGAACGCCTGGCCGCTGCCGAAAATGAAAGCGCTGCTGGAAAACCTGATTGCGTTCGACGAAGCGGCCAAGCGCGGCGGCTTCATTGAAGACCACATTTAACCTCGACATTCATTTATAGAAGATCCGCCATGAGCCAAATCAGCCACATCCTCGCCCGCGAAATTCTCGACAGCCGCGGCAATCCGACCCTTGAAGCGGAAGTGACGCTGAGTAGCGGGCAGACCGGCCGCGCTGCCGTACCCTCGGGCGCATCCACCGGATCGAAGGAAGCCATCGAACTGCGTGACGGTGACAAGACCCGTTACCAGGGAAAAGGTGTGAAAAAAGCCGTTGAGCACGTTAACGGCGAAATCGCCAAAGCGCTGCACGGCTTTGACGTATTCGACCAAGCCGGTCTGGACCAGCGCCTGATCAATCTCGACGGCACTGAAAACAAAGCCCGCCTTGGTGCCAATGCGTTGCTCGGCGTGTCGCTAGCTGCCGCGCATGCCGCCGCTGCCGCCAAAGGCCAGGCGCTCTGGCAGTATCTGGCCAATGGCCGCCAGGTGACGCTGCCGGTGCCGATGATGAACATCATCAACGGCGGCGCTCACGCCGATAACAACGTCGACATGCAGGAGTTCATGGTGCTCCCGGTCGGTTTTGATTCGTTCTCGGAAGCCCTGCGCGCCGGGACTGAAATTTTCCATAGCCTGAAGTCGGTACTTAAAGGCCGTGGCCTGAGCACCTCGGTGGGTGATGAGGGTGGCTTCGCGCCCGATCTGCGCTCGAACGAAGAAGCCCTGGAAACCATTCTGGAAGCGATCGCCAAAGCGGGCTACCACGCCGGCGACGATGTACTGCTGGGCTTGGATGTGGCCAGTACCGAATTTTTCGAGAACGGAAAATACAATCTGATGGGCGAGGGCAAACGTCTGGGCTCCGAGCAGTTCTGCGATTTCCTGGCCGATTGGTCACGCAAGTACCCGATCATCACCATTGAAGACGGCATGGCCGAGAATGACTGGGCCGGCTGGAAACTGTTGACCGATGCCGTCGGCAAGGATGTGCAGTTGGTCGGTGACGATCTGTTCGTGACCAACCCGGACATCTTCCAGGACGGCATTGACCAGAAGGTGGCCAACGCCATCCTGATCAAGGTCAACCAGATCGGCACACTGAGCGAAACCCTCAAGGCCATCGCCATGGCCGATGCCAACCGCTATGCGGCCATCGTCTCGCACCGCTCGGGCGAAACCGAGGACACTACCATCGCCGACATCGCCGTGGCCAGCACCGCGACCCAGATCAAAACCGGTTCGCTGTGCCGTTCCGACCGCGTGGCCAAATACAACCAGCTGCTGCGCATCGAGCAGGCGTTGGGCACCAAGGCCCGTTATGCCGGCCGCGACGCGTTCGTGAGCCTCAAGCGCTGACGTGGACGCACTGACCCGGAATATCTGGACGTATGTCGTGCTGGTGCTTGCACTGGTGCTGCTGCAGTACAAATTCTGGTTCGGGCAGGGCAATTGGCGTCAAGTGGAACAACTGCGCGCCCAGGTGCAGGCGCAGCAGGCCGAAAACCGCGAATTGCTGCGTCGCAACAAGGCGCTGGCCGCCGAAGTGAAAGACCTCAAGTCCGGTGTGGACGCGGTCGAAGAGCGAGCGCGCAACGAGATGGGCATGATCAAATCCGGTGAAACCTTTTACCGCGTGGTCGATCCCGAGAAGAAACTGGATGCACCCCCGCCGCCGGATGCGCCAAAGCCATGATCTGGGCCATCATTCCGGCAGCCGGTAGCGGTTCCCGCTCGGGCTCCGACATTCCCAAACAGTACCGGCCGTTGCTGGGCAAGCCGATGATTGAACATGTGCTGGATGTGCTGGCGCAGCATCCGGATATCGACGGGTTCATGCTCGCCCTGGCTCCCGACGATGCGCGTTGGCAGGGGATCAAAATGTGGCGCAACAAACCACTGCGCACCTGCACCGGCGGCATGCGCCGAAGTGACAGTGTATTGGCCGGCATCGCGGCTTTGTCCGACGATCTGAGCAATGACAGCTGGGCGCTGGTCCATGACGCCGCACGTCCCTGCCTGCGCCTTGAGGATCTGAACCGACTGATCGAAGCAGCCTGCGTACATCCGGTCGGCGGCCTGCTGGCCGGACGCATGAAAGATACGGTCAAGCGTGGCGATGCCGATGATCAGGTCGAGGGCACGCTCGACCGCAGTGCACTCTGGCGTGCCTACACGCCACAACTGTTTCCCGCGCGCAGCCTGAAACGCGCCCTGCAACACGCCCATCAGGAAAATGCCGACATCACTGACGAAAGCAGTGCCATGGAACGTCTGGGTCTGTCGCCGCTGCTGGTGCCCGGCGCCGATGACAACATCAAAGTCACCGGACCGGAAGATTTCGCATTGGCCGAAGCCATACTGACAGCGAGGAATGCACCATGATGCGGATCGGCTCGGGTTTTGACGTGCATGCTTTCGGCGATGGCGACCATGTGGTGCTCGGCGGCGTGCGAATTGCCCATACCCGCGGGTTGTTGGCGCATTCCGATGGCGATGTATTGATTCATGCCCTGTGCGATGCGCTGCTCGGCGCGCTGGCACTCGGTGATATCGGCGTACATTTTCCGCCCTCCAATCCACGTTGGAAGGATGCCGACAGTACCCTGCTGCTGGCGCAGTGCATGACGATAGTGCGTGACCGCGGTTTCGCGCTTGCCAATCTCGATGCCACCCTCATCTGCGAATTTCCGAAGATCAACCCCCATGTGGCCGCCATGCGGGCGCGTTTGGCGGAAGTCATGCAGTGCGATATTGCACGCATTTCGGTGAAAGCGACAACAACCGAAACGCTTGGCTTTACCGGACGCGGCGAGGGTATTGCCGCGCAGGCCGTTGTTCTGTTGGAATCCCGGTGATTCTTCCACGGGCACTGGTCAGTGCCCCGATCAGCGGGCGCATCCGCTGCAGTCCCGAAGACTTCGTGGTTGAAGAGTTGCCGAGTTTTGAAGCCACGGGCGAGGGTGAACATCTTCTGCTGACGGTCCGCAAGCGTGGCATGAATACCGTATTCTGCGCCGAGCGTATCGCGCGTTGGGCCGGCATCGAGCTCTGCGATGTATCCTACGCTGGTATGAAAGATCGTCATGCCGTGACCACTCAACGTTTTTCAGTCCGCCTTCCCAAGAAAACAGCACCGGATGTGGCCTTGCTTAACGATGATGAGTGTCAGGTTCTGGAAGCGAATTGGCATAACCGGAAACTGGCGCGCGGTGCTTTGGCCGGCAACCGTTTCACCTTGGTTTTGCGAGAACTGCAGGGTGATAGCGAAACGTTGACGTCCGGATTGCAGATTCTGGTCCGGCAGGGTGTCCCCAATTACTTCGGCGAACAGCGTTTCGGTGCCGAGCAGGCCAATGTCGGCAAAGCCTTGGGTATGTTCGAAGGCCGGCGTGTTGACCGTGCCAAGCGCTCGATCTACCTCTCGGCGGCCCGATCCTATCTGTTCAACCAGGTGCTGGCGATGCGGGTCGAACAGGGCAGCTGGAATACCGCGCTGGACGGCGAAGTCTGGATGCTGGAAGGCACCAAAAGCATCTTCGGTCCCGAGCCGATGAGTGACGAGATTGCCGCGCGCTGCGCGGCATTGGATATCCATCCGACCGGACCGTTATGGGGCGCGGGTGAGCTCCGCAGCAGTTCGGCCGTTCTTGAACTGGAATCCCAGCTGCCGGTTTTGCAACCGGCCTTATGCCAAGGGCTGGAGAAGGCCGATCTGCGGCAGGAGCGGCGGGCATTGCGATTGCTTCCGAAAGATCTGTCGTGGCAATTCGTTGATGAGAAAAGCTTGGAGCTGCGCTTCGAGTTACCGCCCGGCGCCTATGCCACATCGGTTTTGGCCGAGCTCGGCCAGTTCGATTAAGCGGTTCTGACCCCGAACAGGCTGCCGATGCCCCAGGTGGCGGCCATTGCCAGAGCGCCCCAGAACAGTACACGCACCGCAGCTTTCAGCACGGGAGCACCGCCGGTACGGGCAGCCAGTGCACCCAGTGCGCCGAGGGAGAGCAATGTACTGAGTGCCACGGCCCACATCATGCCTGCTGCAGGCATCAGCCATGCCACTGCCAATGGCAGGACGGCACCGGCAGCGAAACTGGCCGCCGATGACAAGGCTGCCTGCACCGGACGGGCACTGAAATTCGCGGAAATGCCGAGCTCGTCGCGGGCATGTGCACCCAATGCATCATGTGCAGTCAATTGCAGGGCAACCTGCTTGGCCAGATCAGGCGTCAGGCCGCGATGCACGTAAATGGCCGTGAGTTCTTTCAACTCGCCATCGGGGTCGGTTTCCAGCTCGCGCGTTTCCTTGGCGATATCGGCTTTTTCGATATCGGCCTGCGAGTGCACCGAGACGTATTCACCGGCCGCCATGGACATCGCGCCGGCAACCAAGCCGGCCACACCGGCCACCAGCACAGCTTCCTTCCCGCCATTGGCTGCGGCAACGCCGATAATCAGGCTGGCCGTGGAGACAATGCCGTCATTGGCGCCCAGGACGGCGGCGCGCAACCAGCCGATATGTTCGGTTTTATGACGTTCGGTATGGCGATGGGGCATGGCAGGATTCCTTGTGATCAGGGTCATTCAATCAGCACCAAAGCGGCGCCGCCGCCGCCCTGATTCTGGGGCGCGGTGCAGAAGGCAAGCACGCGTCCTTGATGGCGCAAGACCTTGTCGACGACATTCATCAGTACCGGCCCGGCTTCCGAACGCGAACCTTTGCCGTGGATGATCCGGATACAGTGTAAACCCTCTTTATAGGCCTCGCTGAGGAATTGCTTCAGCCAGCGCTCGGCATCCATCGCCGTCATTCCGTGCAGATCGAATTCGCCATCGATCCGGATACCGCCGGATTTGAGCTTGCGCATCAGCCGGCCATCGACTTTTGGTCCTTGGAAGAGCAGGGGTTCGCTGCCTAACAGCAGGGCCTCGGCATCATTCATGCGCCGTGATTGAAGCAGGGCCTCGTGTTCGTCGCGTTCGAACATGCGAGCGAGCGGTTTCGGTTTGGCTTTCTGCAGGCGGCTTTCAGTATGCTGGTGCACGATGACCGGGCCGATGGCCTCGCGGAACAGTTCGCTGTCCTCGGGAGCAATTGACGGCGGCGGTTTTTTACTCATCCTGCAATCATAGCAAAGCCCTGTTGCCCCGCGCCGGCCTATTGCGGGCAGCGGTAAAAAAAGGGAGGAGCTTGAAAGGGAGCAGGCTTTCGGCGTGTTTATCCCGTTTCCGGAGTGAATACGGGTATCATATTTGCATGCGTATCCTCATCAGCAACGACGACGGCATCGAAGCCCCGGGCATCAACGCGCTGGCCGAAGGCCTGGCCGCCGCCGGACACCAGCTTTTCATCGTCGCCCCCGACCGTGACCGCTCCGGCGCCTCCAATTCACTGACGCTAGGCTCGCCCATCCGCGCTCGGCATCTGGCCGAAAACCGCATCAGCGTCACCGGCACTCCCACTGACTGCGTGCATCTGGCCTTGGCCGGTCTGCTGCCGGAAGATCCGGATATCGTACTGTCGGGCATCAACAATACGGCGAACCTCGGCGATGACGTGATCTACTCCGGAACCGTGGCTGCCGCCATGGAAGGCCGCTGCCTCGGCTTGCCGGCCATTGCGCTCAGCTGTGCCAGCCCCGACCACAAGCCCCGGCATTACGCCAGCAGCGTGCGTGTCGCTCAGTTGTTGATCGAACGTCTGCTCAGCGACCCCCTGCCGGCCGATACGATTTTGAATGTCAATATTCCCGATCTGCCCTGGGCAGAAATCAAAGGCTTCGAGGTGACCCGTCTGGGTCATCGCCATCGTGCTGAACCCTGCGTTCAGCAGATCGATCCGCGCGGGCGCCCGATGTGGTGGATTGGCCCGGCCGGCCCCGAGCAGGATGGCGGCCCGGGCACCGATTTCCATGCGGTCAAAACCGGCTTCGTATCCATCACTCCGATCCATGTCGATCTGACCCGTTATCAGGCGCTGGAGAAAGTTTCCGGCTGGGCGCAGGACCTGTCGAAAGCGCTGCCGGCATGAACCGAATCGAACTCCGCTCCGAAAGCAAGGGTCTGGGCATGACGTCCCAAAGGGCCCGCGACCGGCTGGTCGAGCGTCTGCGTGAACAGGGAATCCGCGACGAACGCGTGTTGAATGTCATGCGCGCGCTTCCGCGGCATGTATTCATCGATGAAGGCCTGGCATCCCGTGCCTATGAAGACACGGCGCTGCCTATCGGCAACGGACAGACCATTTCCCAGCCCTGGGTCGTGGCGCGGATGACCGAGGCACTGATTGAAACCGGGATGCCGGCCAAGGTGCTGGAAATCGGTACCGGTTCAGGCTACCAGACCGCGGTACTGGCCGCGCTCGGGCTTCAGGTCTATACGGTCGAGCGCATTGACGAGCTGTTGCGCAGCGCGCGCCCACGCTTCCGCAGCCTGAAATTCCACGAACAGATCCGCTCCAAGCATGATGACGGCAATTTGGGTTGGCCCGAGAACGGTCCTTTCGATGCCATCCTGCTGACCTGCGCCGCACCGGCATTGGTCACGCCGCTGTTGGCGCAGCTCGGCGATCCCGGCGTCCTGGTATCACCGGTCGGCACCGATGCCGGAAAACAGAAACTACTGCGTGTGATTAAAGCCGACGGTGCGGTCAGCGAGCAGGACCTGGGTCCGGTCAGTTTCGTACCGCTGCTTCCGGGGGTGCTCTGATGGCACTGTTCAAAGGCCTGTACGAACGCGCTATTCTCTGGGCAGCCCATCCGAAAGCACCCTGGTATCTCGGCTTCCTGAGCTTCATCGAAGCGATTTTCTTTCCGGTGATGCCGGAAGTGATGATGGCGCCGATGTCTCTGGCAAAGCCGAAGCAGGCTTATCGTTATGCCACTATCAGTCTGCTCAGCGGCCTGCTCGGATCCCTGCTCGGTTATGCCTTGGGGCATTACGCCTATGAGGTTTTCAGCCCGTTGCTGAGTGAGGGCATGCGTGTCGGAATCGATGGCTGGGTGCAGACGCTGCGGGTGCAGATGAATGAGCACTGGCTGACCTTGCTGGGTGTGCTGGTGGTAGCGGCCTTGCAACCGGTGATCCCCATGAAGGTGGTGGCCTGGGCGTCCGGCATCGTCGGCATTCCGATCGGTCCTTACCTCGCCTGCATGGCAGTCGGTCGCGGCAAGCGTCTGTACCTTCTGGCTGCAGCGATTCGTTGGGGCGGCGAACGCGCCGAATCCGCGCTACGCCGCAATATCGAACGTCTGGGCTGGGTGGTCGTGGCCTTGGTCGTCGTGGGCGTCCTTGTCTACTTGGTGTGGAGATGAACGATGATTGACCGACGCCTGCTTGCCGGACTGTTCATCCTCGTGCTCGCCGCTTGCCAATCCGGTTATCAAACCACGCAGAACCGACAGCGGTCGTCCGTTAAACCGGCCCAAAAACCGGTTCAATCGGCTCCCAAAACGGATGAAGCCGGCAGCGTCACCGTGCAGGCCGGCGATACGGTCTTTGGCATTGCCTTCCGCGCCGGTCTGAACTACCGGGATGTCGCGGCCTGGAACGGCATCGAAGAACCCTATACTATTCAGGTCGGTCAGAAACTGCGTCTGACTCCACCTTCAGCCATGACGGCGGCGAAAGCACCCCAAACGGTTCCCGCACTGCCGAACCAGAAAACGGTGTTGAGCAAGACCGTTCCGGTCGGTGAGCCGGTGCCGGTCAAACCGGCTACGCCCGTGCTGTCCAACATCGTCTGGCAATGGCCGGCCAAAGGTGAAATCATCGGCCGATACATCGCCGGTGATAAAACCAATCAAGGCATCAATATCGCCGGCAGCAATGGCCATGACATCGTCGCCGCTGCCGATGGCACCGTGGTCTATTCCGGTGCGGGCCTAATCGGGTACGGCGAACTGCTGATCATCAAACACAGCAACGAGTGGATCTCTGCCTACGCGCATAACAGTAAGCGTCTGGTCGCCGAAGGTGTCAGGGTTAAAGCCGGCCAGCATATCGCCGAAATGGGCCAGACCGGTTCGGTCAGGGCCATGCTGCATTTCGAGATCCGCCGCAACGGCAAACCAGTCGACCCGCTGCTGTATCTGCCCAAACCCTGAATTCAGAAATCGTAGCCCAGGTGGCGGATGTCGCGCGCGAAGTGGTGCGCGATGATGTCACGGCTCTGCGCCGAATAATAATCACGGTAGTGCCCGTGCGTTGAAGACTTCAGGTGCGGCAATGATACGCTGCTCCGGCCGATGCGGCGGCAGACCTCATCGAAATCACCCTGCAGGTTTTCAAAGCGCCCGACGTAATCGACCAGAATGCGGTCCTCGGCATCGCCGATCCAATCCATCTGCACCGCGAACATCAGCGGCTGATCGTGATACAGCGGATGTTTTTCCGCATAAGCCAGACGGACCCAGTCATCGAAGCCCGGTGTTCCTTCGCGGAACCCTGCCTGTCCAGTCTTCAACCGGTAATGGTAGTGCGATACCACTTTGTCCCAGGGATTGCGCACGAAACTGAAACTGAATTTGCGTTCCCAGACGTCGCTGCCGATGGCCGCTATTTTCTCGCGTGCACTGCGGTGATCGAAGGGCAGGCCGAGTGCTTTCTCGATGCTGCTGCCGCCGGTTTTGTTGATGTGAATGAAAATCCAGTCCAGCAGGAAACGGCTTTCCAGGTCGGCTAGGGTCCTGCGGGCGGAACGCCGCAGCGCGCGGATCGCTTCCCTCATGTGGATCTGTCTCCGTTCAGGCGTGGGCGTTGCGGTGCAGCTGTTCGGCATGTTCATGGCCGAGATACCAGTGGATCAGTTTCCGGACGGCATACAGGGCCGGTATCATCAGGACGGCGGCAAGCATCTTGTAACCGTAGTTCAGGCTCGCGACCGCGAAAAAAAGATCATAACTCCATTGCTGCGGCCCGAGTACGAAGGCGATGTAAAGCACGACGAAGCTGTCGATCAGCTGGGAAACAGCGGTGGAGCCGGTGGCACGAAGCCAGACCTTGCGTGGGCCGGTGAGGCGCCGGATGCGTGCAAACACCGAAACATCGATCAGTTGTCCGAGGCCGAAGGCGATGACCGAGCCTGCGATGGTCCACAGGCCCTGGCCGAAGATGGCGGCGAAGGCCGCCTGCAGATCGGGGACGCCCTGATCGGCGTTGGCGCCGACCCACCATGATGCCGGCGCCAGGTGGATGGCGGCGTAGGCGAAACCGAAGCCATACAGAATCAGGGCGACGGCGGTCCAGCTGATGAAACGCACACCACGCTTGCCGAAGTATTCATTGACGATATCGGTCATCACGAACACGATCGGCCACAGCAAGGTTCCGGCGGTGAAATTCAACGAACCGGTCTGGCCGAATAGATTCCACTCGAAAGGCGCGATGCCGAGCGTGGCTTCCAACGCGAAAATTTTGACCCCGATGAACTCGGCCAGTACCGCGGTGACGCAGAAGAACGCCGCGAGAAAAACATAAAGGCGTTGCGGCTTGTCGAGCTGCACCGGTCAGGCCTTCGAGAACGGTATCTTGTCCGGCGAAACCGCGCCGCCGGAGATGATGAAGGACATGGCCTGGTCGGCGGTCCAATCGGTCGGAATCAGCTGGCTGACCGGCACGATTTCCAGATAGCCCGAGGTCGGATTGGGCGTGGTCGGCACATACACTGCGGCCAGTTCTTCGCCGGTGTTTTCATCAGTGAGAATGCGGGTGACGAAACCGACCGACTTCATGTTCTCATGCGGGAAGTTGATCAGCACCACGCGCTGGGTGCCGTCCGGTTTAGTCTGCAGCATGTCGAGAAGCTTGCGTGCGCTGCCGTAAACGGTCTTGGCCAGCGGGACCCTGTTCACCAGCGCCTCGAACCAGCCGATGAATCGCTGGCCGATGACACGCCGGGTCATGAATCCCACCGCGAGAATAAAGCCGATGGTCACGCCGATGGCGATGGCCGTTTGCACCCAGGGCTCATCGAGCCAGCCGAACACGGTCGGATTACCGGCGGAAAGATGCGCGCTGAGCGGGCCAATGACCGGTTGGCTGATGTCGGACAGCAGTCCGAAAACGAATTTGAACACGATGATGACCAGCCAGATCGGGGTCAGCGTCAGTAAGCCGGTAAGGAAATAGGCCTGGAGTCGGTTCATGCCGACAGTATAAACGCTTAATTCAGCAAGCTGGCCATTTTACGGCGGTACTGCCGGACCAGATCCTCGTCATCGACCGTATTGAAGGCCTCGATCAGCAGTTTGCGCGGTAGTCCGTCCTGGTAATCCCGGTTCAGGCGGAATAGTTCCAGCAGCTGGGCCAGGCCGGCTTCGGCTTGGCCCTGTACCAGATACTGCAGCCCGAGTAGACGACGTGCTTCGTAATCCTCGGTTTTGGCGGCGATGGCGGCGAGCAGGACATCAATCGGCGGCGCCTCCTTGACCCGCTCGGCCAGATCGATGCGGGCACGTGCTTTCGACACGCGCTCGTCCATGGCCAGATTGGCTGGAAGCGCATCAAACAGCGCCAAGGCCTCGGCATAGGTTTGCGTTGCCGCCAGCGCCAGACCGAGTTCCAGTTTCAAGGCATCGTCCTCCGGAGCTTCGGCTACGGCATGGCGCAGACGGACCACTTCCTGATGCGGATCCACGGGTTGCGGCGCTTCTGCTTCAAGCGGAGCCTCGGGCAGTTGCGGTTTGGCCGTGATCTGGTGATGGCTGAGGAATTCCCGCAGTTGCGCTTCCGACAGCGCGGCTGAAAAACCATCCACGATTTTTCCGTCCTTGAGCAGCATGAGAGTCGGAATTGACTTGATCTGGAAATAACCGGCCAGCTGCTGTTCCTTGTCGACATCCACCTTGGCCAGCAGAAAGCCGCCGTTGAACTCCAGTGCCAGCTTTTCCAGCAGCGGACCTATCTGTTTACAGGGACCGCACCATTCGGCCCAGAAATCGACCAGAACCGGCGTTTCTTTGGAGGCGTTGATGACATCCTGTTCAAAGCTGTCGAGTTTGGCGTCGAAGACGAAAGCGTTCATAGCGGTTTCCGGTGGAGCTCAGGCTTTGATGTGCGGCAGCAGGTTGGCCATTTCAAGGGCGGTCATTGCGGCATCCCAGCCCTTGTTGCCGGATTTGCCGCCGGCACGGTTGATGGTCTGCTGGACCACGCCGAAATGGTACAGTAGCGGGCTTGTCACGTCGGTTCCAGCGCGCGGCCCATGAACCCGGCATGGTCCATCAGGGTTGTTTGTAAATCACCCCGTCCTTCATCACGAAGGCGATGCGCTCGGTGACCTTGATATCATCGTTCGGATCGCCCGGCATGGCCACGATGTCGGCGTAATAGCCGGCCTTGATCTGACCAACATCATCCACACCCAGAACCTTGGCGGCGTTGTAGGTCGCGGTCTGCAATGCGATGTTTGCGGGCATGCCAGCCTCGACCATAAAGCTGAATTCACGGGCATTATCGCCGTGATAGCTGACGCCGGAATCGGTGCCGAAGGCAATGGGAACGCCGGCTTTGTAGGCCTTGCCGAAGGTATTTTGAATCTGCGACCCGATACGGGCCGCTTTCGGGCGCACCACATCCGGATAAAAACCATCGATCTTGGCCTTCTCGGCGACGAACTTGCCGGCGGTGACGGTCGGTACGTACCAGGTCCCGCTCTGCTTCATCAATTTGAAGATTTCATCATCCATATAGGTGCCGTGCTCGATTGAGGTGACACCACCCAGAATGGCGCGTTTCATGCCTTCCTTGCCATGGGCATGGGCGGCCACGCGGAAGCCGTAATCCTTGGCGGTTTCCACCACCGCGCGCACTTCATCCACGGTGAATTGCGGCGCATCGCCGCTTTTGGCATAGCTGAGCACTCCGCCGGTGGCGGTGATCTTGATGACGTCCGAGCCGTCCTTGTAACGCTGGCGCACGGCGGCACGGCCTTCTTCCGGACTGTTAATGACGCCTTCGGCCGGACCGGGGGTACCGAGCGCATCGGCCAGAATGTGGTTCAGGCCATTGGTCGGATCGGCATGGCCACCGGTGGTGGCGATGGATTTGCCGGCAGCCCAGATGCGCGGCCCATCAACCAAGCCCTGGTTGATGCCGTCGCGCAAGGCCAGTGAATTCTCGCCACCCAGATCGCGCACACTAGTGAAGCCGGCAAGCAGGGTTTTTTTGGCATAACCAACCGAGCGCAGAATAGTGTATTCGGGATTGAGGCGGAAGCCCTCGGAATAACTCTGCGGGCTGGACTGCTGGCCCAGATGCACGTGCAGGTCGATGAAGCCCGGGCTGCAGGTCTGGCTGCGCAGGTCGATCACCGAGGCGCCCGGCACGCTGACCGCGCCCGGCAGGATCTGGCTGATCTTGTTGTTTTCAACCACGACGGTGCTGGCGCCGTTCATCCGGCCCGAGGCCGAATCGAACAGTTTTCCGCATTGCAGGGCTTGCGTTGCGGCCATGCCGGCCGGCGTCACGCACAATGTCCCGAGGGTCAATGCAATGCAGGCCTTGATTTTCATAGTTTTGCCTTAAGATTGTGTGAGAATGAAAAAAGTGTACCGTTTTTATTCCACAAGGTCGAATTCTTGGAGAATTGCATGTCCGCCACTTTGTTCGATGCCCTGCGCATCGGTCCGCATACCCTGAAAAACCGCGTGTTGATGGCGCCTTTGACGCGCATGCGTGCCGGCCAGCCCGGTGACGTTCCGACCGCACTGATGGCCGAATACTATCGCCAGCGTGCCAGTGCGGGCCTAGTCATTACCGAAGCCACCCAGATTTCGCCGGAAGGTAAGGGTTATGCCGATACCCCAGGGCTTTACAATGCCGCGCAGACTGAAGGCTGGAAGCAGTGTACGGCAGCCGTGCATGCCGAAGGCGGACTGATCTGCATGCAGCTCTGGCATGTCGGCCGCGTGTCGCACACCAGTCTTCAGATCGACGGCCAGGCGCCGGTGTCGGCTTCCGATAAACCTTACGAGAACCGCACCTCCATCAAGGATGCCGATGGCAAACTGATCCGCGCTGCCTGTAGCACGCCGCGTGCTTTGCGCACCGATGAAATTCCGCGCCTGCTCGAGGAATACCGTGTGGCCACCCGTAACGCCCGTGAGGCCGGTTTCGACATGGTCGAGATCCACGCCGCGCACGGCTACCTGTTGCATCAGTTCATGTCGGAGGAAAGCAATTTCCGCACCGACCAATACGGCGGCAGCCTGGAAAACCGCGCCCGCCTGTGTCTGGAAGTGGTCGATGCCGTCATCGGCGAATGGGATGCGGCGTATGTCGGCATCCGTATTTCGCCGCTGGGCATCTTCAACGGTTTGGATGATCGGGCCGGACAGGCCATGGGCCTGTATCTGGCAGCCGAGTTCACCAAGCGCGGCCTGGGCTATCTGCATCTGTCGGAACCGGATTGGGCCGGCGGACCGGCCTTGAGCGAGGAGTTCCGCAACGCACTGCGTACGGCCTTTTCGGGTGTGATCATCGCGGCCGGCAATTACACCCTGGAGAAAGCACAGCCGCTGCTGGAGGCCAGGCTGATTGATGCGGTTGCGTTCGGGCGTCCGTTCATCGCCAATCCGGATCTGCCGGAACGTCTTCGCACCGGACACTCGCTCAACCCCGGTCGTCCGGAACTGTATTACGGCGGCGGTGCGGAAGGGTATACGGATTATCCGAGCATGTCGCGCTAAGATTTGGATTGTTTTCCGGTATCCATGTCGTCGGATACCGGAATTTCAGAGGACTTCGGAATACAGGATTTACTGTCTAAAATCAGGCGCATAAGGTAATCTATAGGGCAATAATCCCAAGATCCTCGCGCCCATGTCCGTCTCTGCCGAAAACGCCGAATATCCGCCGCAAACCATTGAAAAACAAGCCCAGGATTTCTGGAAGGCGCAGCGTGCCTTCGAAGTCAACGAGCAGTCGGCGCTTCCGAAGTACTACTGCCTGTCGATGTTGCCGTATCCATCCGGCGCCCTGCATATGGGCCACGTGCGTAATTACACCATCGGCGATGTGATTTCCCGGTTCAAGCGCATGCAGGGCTTCAATGTGCTGCAGCCGATGGGCTGGGACGCTTTCGGTCTGCCGGCCGAGAACGCCGCGATCAAGAACAAGACCGCGCCGGCCAAATGGACCTACGCCAACATCGATCACATGCGCAGCCAGCTGCAGAGCCTGGGCTATGCCATCGATTGGTCGCGCGAACTGGCGACCTGCACGCCCGAGTATTACCGCTGGGAACAATTGATGTTCACCCGCTTGTACAAAAAAGGCATCGTTTACCGCAAAAATTCGGTGGTGAACTGGGACCCGGTCGACCAGACCGTGCTCGCCAACGAACAGGTCATCGACGGCCGCGGCTGGCGCTCCGGCGCGCTGGTGGAGAAACGCGAAATTCCGCAGTGGTTCCTGAAGATCACCGATTACGCGCAGGAATTGCTGGACGGTCTGGATACCCTCAGCGGCTGGCCGGATTCGGTCAAGACCATGCAGCGCAACTGGATTGGCCGCAGCGAGGGTCTGGAAATCCGCTTCGCGGTTGAAAACGGCGAGGCGCTGACGGTATTCACCACGCGCCCCGACACCCTGATGGGCGTGACCTATGTCGCTGTGGCGGCCGAGCATCCCTTGGCACAGAAAGCGGCGGCATCCAATTCGGAATTGGCCGAATTCATCACCGCCTGCAAGCAGGGCGGCGTGTCCGAGGCCGAGCTGGAAACCCAGGAAAAGAAAGGCATGGCCACCAGCGTGTTTGCCGTGCATCCGTTGTCAGGTGAAAAAGTACCGGTCTGGGTCGCCAATTTCGTGCTGATGGGTTACGGCACCGGTGCGGTGATGGCGGTGCCGGGCCATGATGCCCGCGATTTTGAATTCGCCAAAAAATACGCACTGCCGATCAAGCAGGTCATCGCCGTCCCCGGCCAGGAATATAGCACCGAGGCCTGGCAGGATTGGTATGGCGACAAAGCCGCCACGGGCATGCATGTCATCGCCTCCGGCGCGCTCGATGGTATGAATTACGCCGAGGCCTTTGCCCACCTGAAACAGCACCTGGTCGATGCCGGGCAGGGCGCACACCGTGTGAACTTCCGTCTGCGCGATTGGGGCGTTTCGCGCCAGCGCTATTGGGGTTGCCCGATTCCAATGATTTACTGCAGTAGCTGTGGCGCGGTGCCGGTTCCCGAAAATCAGCTGCCGGTGCGCCTGCCCGAAAACGTCGCTTTCGCCGGTACCGGTTCGCCAATCAAAACCAATCCCGAATGGCGCAAAACCAGTTGCACGCAATGCGGCGGTGCCGCCGAACGCGAAACCGATACCTTCGACACCTTCATGGAGTCGAGCTGGTATTACGCACGCTATACCTCGCCGGGCGCGCAGGATCTGGTCGATCAACGCGCTGATTACTGGCTGCCGGTCGATCATTACATCGGCGGCATCGAACACGCCATCATGCATCTGATGTATTTCCGTTTCTATCACAAGCTGATGCGCGATGCGGGTCTGGTGCACAGCGACGAGCCTGCCACGCATCTGCTGTGCCAGGGCATGGTCATCGCCGATACGTTTTACCGCACCGAATCCGATGGCTCGAAGACCTGGTACAACCCGGCCGAGGTCGCCATCGATACCGATGAGCGCGGCAAGATCACCGGCGCCACGCTTCTGGCCGACGGTCAGCCGGTGTCGATCGGCGGTACCGAAAAGATGTCGAAATCGAGGAACAACGGCGTCGATCCGCAGATCATGGTCGACAAGTTCGGCGCCGATACTGTCCGTCTGTTCTCGATGTTCGCAGCACCGCCGGAACAAAGTCTGGATTGGAGCGAGTCGGGCGTCGAAGGCATGTACCGGTTCCTGCGCCGGCTCTGGAACCAAGTGCAGAAACATGTGGCGGCCGGACCGGCAGGCGTTCCTGAGCTTGCCGCCTTGTCCGGCGAAGCCAAAACGCTGCGCCGACAGCTGCACGAAACCATCCAGAAAGTTGGTGACGATTATGGGCGACGGCTGACCTTCAATACCGCCATTGCTGCCGTCATGGAGCTACTGAATGCGGCGTCACGGTTCACACCCAAAGACGCCAACGATCGCGCGCTGCTTCAGGAACTGTTCGAAGCGGTCGTGCTGCTGCTCAATCCGATTACGCCGCATGTGGCGCATGCGCTCTGGCAGCAACTCGGTCGGCCGGAAACCGTGCTGGAAACGCTCGCCTTTCCAAAAGCCGATCCGGCGGCATTGGTGCGTGACAGCATCGCGCTGGCGGTTCAGGTCAACGGCAAGCTCCGTGCTACCATTGAAGTGCCCTCCGGCGCCGGCAAGGATCAGATTGAAGCGCAGGCACTGGCGGAACCCAACGTCGTCAAATTCCTGGAAGGCCTGTCGGTGAAGAAAATCATCATTGTGCCGAATAAAATCGTCAACATCGTCGGTGCCGCCTGATGCGCGCACTGCTTCTGCTCCCGGTTCTGCTGCTCGCCGCCTGCGGGTTCAAGCCCAGCAATGTCGTGTCGATGGCAGCCATCGATGCGCCGTTCACGGTCAATGCCAAAAATCCGTACAGCCCCTTGGCCGACAATATCGAGCGCGCGCTGAGCGCCTCGGGCGTGGCCTTGGCCAAGGCCGGGGAGAGCGGTTACACCATCACCATCGCCGATGAAACCAATGAAACCAAGCCGCTGTCTTTAGATCAGTTCGCGCAGGTGCGCGAGTACGTGTCCCGCTACCGGGTCGAATATTCGCTCACCGATGCCGCAGGCACGACCCTGATCGACAAGCAGGTGATCGAACTGCGCCGTGAATTCACCTACGATGTGAACACGTCCGCCGGCAGCCCGGCCGAGCAGGAACTTCTGCAGCGTGAAATGCAGCAGGAGATGATTAGGTCCATCCTGCGCCGCACCAATCTCGTACTGCAATCCCGGCCCAAATGAGCATCACGGTCGATTCCTTCCTCAACACTCTGCCGAAAGCGCCGATCAAACCGGTCTACCTGATTGCCGGTGCCGAAGCCCTGCTGGTGCAGGAGGCCGCTGATGCCCTGCGTTTGCGTCTGCGCGAGCAGGGCTATTCCGAACGCATCGTGATCGATGCCGATGCTGGCGGGTTTGACTGGAATGACCTGCATCAGCATGGCGCAAGCATGAGTCTGTTTGCCAGCTTGCGCCTGTTGGATTTGCGTCTGCCGACCGGGAAACCCGGCAAAGAAGGCGCGCAGGCTCTGCTGGAATACTGTCAGGCGGCGCCACCGGATACGGTATTGCTGATCACTTGCCAGGATTGGAGCAACAAACACGGCGGCAAATGGTCGGAAGCTATCGAACACAGTGGCGAACTGGTGGTGGCTTGGCCGATCAAGCCCGGTGAAATCGGTTATTGGATCAGTCGCCGTTTATCGGCAAAAGGCATCAAGGCCGATGCCGAAGCCTTGCAGATTTTGACGGCCCGCGTGGAAGGCAACCTTCTCGCCGCCAATCAGGAAATCGACAAGCTGGCGATGCAGGGCGTGCAGGGTGCGGTCACTGCCGCGCAGATGCAACAGTGGGTTGCCGACAGCAGCCGTTTCGATGTGTTCAAGCTCATCGATGCCTGTTATGACCATGACTTTCCGCGAGCCAGCCGCATTCTGCGCGGTTTGCGCGCCGAGGGCGAGCAGGTGCCGGCACTGATACCGATGATTGGCAAGGAACTGCTCAATCTGGCCTACTATGCCCGCATTCAGGAAGAAAGCCGGCGTGCGCAGTCGGCCATGCAAGCCGACAAGCTCTGGCAGACCAAGCAGGCGCAGATGCTGCGCATGCTGGATCACGGCAGTTGCCGCTTGTACGAAGATCTGTGCCGGCAGCTGGCTGATGTCGATCGCATGTCGAAAGGCCGTCTGGGCGGTGATGCCTGGGTGTCCCTGGAACGCGTTCTGGTGCAATGGGCCGAAATCAAATCCCGTTCGTGCGTGTCGGTGTGCGCCTGAGTATTTACTACGGCGGGACCTTCGATCCGGTCCATAACGGCCATCTGGCCATCGCCGCCGCCGCGCAGTCCGCATTCGATACCGAGGTGATTCTGCTGCCCAGCGCCGATCCACCGCATCGTCCGCCTGCTTCGGCCTCTGCGGAACAACGGGCGATGATGGTGGAACTGGCCATTGCCGGGCATCCTGGACTACATTGTGACCGCCGTGAACTGCTTCGGTCAGGCAAGTCCTACAGCGTGCTGACGCTGCGCGAATTGCGCGAAGAGTACGGCCCGGATATGCCCTTGGCGTGGCTGATCGGGATCGATTCCTTTCTGGGTTTGCCGACCTGGCACCACTGGCAGGATCTGTTCGCGCTTTGCCATTTCATCGTGGTCGGGCGTCCGGGGCTGGACATGGATGCTGCCGACAGCGTCTTGTCTACCGCCTGTCAGGGACGCTGGCAGATGGCGCCGGAAGCCTTGGCCGATCGTCCTTCCGGCCGGATTTACCGATTGCCGATGGCTTTGCGGCCCGAGTCGGCAACGGCCGTCCGTGACGGTCTGCAGACCGGACGGAACATGAATGCGGTGCTGGCGCCTTCGGTTTCCGACTACATCCGCCGGCATGGGCTATATACTTCAAGGGTATAATAGTCAGCCATATTCCCGAGGACAGCCTCTTGACCCAAGCCCATATCATCAAAACGCAGTTGCCCAATCCGCTTCCCGCTCCCGAGGACCTGCTAAATCAGGTGCATCTGGCGTTGGAGGAAATGAAGGCCAAGGACGCGGTCGAGATTGATGTGCGCGGCAAGACCAGCATCGCCGATTATCTGGTGGTCGCCTCCGGCACCTCGTCACGGCATGTCAAATCGGTCGCCGATGAAGTGGTCAAGTTCGCCAAGAAATGCGGGGTGATGCCGCTCGGCGTCGAAGGCGCTTCCGAAGCCGAATGGGTTCTGGTCGATCTGGGCGACGTCATCGTGCATGTCATGCTGCCGCGCGTCCGCGAGTATTACGCCATCGAACGTCTGTGGACGGTCGGCGATCAACCGCCCGAGAGCGATTCGCTGAACTGAGCCATGAAAGCGCGTCTGATCGCCGTCGGCGAACGCGCGCCCAGCTGGGTGGCCGAGGGTTTCGGTGAATACCAGAAACGCCTGTCGCACTGGCTTCCCTTTGAATTGGTTGAAATCACTTCCGGCATCCGCGGCAAGGGCCGCGATGCAGTGCGTGCGCAGGCCGATGAAGGGCAGCGTGTCATTGCCGCGCTTCCCAAAAATGCCTATGTGGTGCTGCTGGATGGCCGCGGAAGGAATCATTCCTCCGAAGCCTTGGCGCAGCGTCTGGAATCCTGGCGGCAGCAGGGCCGGGATCTGGCGTTCCTGATCGGCGGTCCCGAGGGCCACAGCCCTGAGGTTGCAGCCAAAGCCGATGAAAGCTGGTCCATCGGTGCACTGACGCTTCCGCACATGCTGGTTCGGTTGATCGTCGCTGAGCAGTTGTATCGGGCGGCCAGTCTGCTGGCCAATCACCCTTATCACCGCGCATGAAAAACGGGCCGTCGAAACGGCCCGTTTTCATGGAACAACAACCGGGAATCAGGCCAGATCGAAACGATCGGCGTTCATCACTTTGGTCCAAGCCGCGACGAAATCCTTGACGAATTTGCCGGCATTGTCGTTCTGGGCATACGCCTCGGCGATGGCACGCAGCTGCGAGTTGGAACCGAAGGCCAGATCGACGCGGGTAGCGGTCCACTTCACGGCGCCGGTTTTGCGGTCGCGGCCTTCATAGGCGTTGTCGCCGACCGGTGTCCAAGCCGTCGACATATCCACCAGGTTGGCGAAGAAGTCGGTGCTCAGCTGGCCGGGGCGCGTGGTGAACGCACCGTGTTTCGATCCGCCGGCATTGGCGCCGAGAACGCGCAGACCACCGACCAGCACCGTCATTTCGGGCGCGCTCAGACCCAGCAGTTGGGCCTTGTCGATCAGCATTTCTTCCGGAGAAACGCTGAAGGCTTTCTTGCGGAAGTTGCGGAAACCATCAGCCACCGGTTCCAACACGGCGAACGATTCGGCATCTGTCTGCTCCTGGCTGGCATCGGTCCGGCCCGGGCTGAACGGCACGTCGATGGCATTGCCAGCGGCCTTGGCGGCTGCTTCAACACCGGCATTACCGGCCAGCACGATCAGATCGGCCAGAGACACTTTCTTGCCACCGGACGCACTGCCATTGAACGCGGATTGAATGGCTTCCAGCGCTGCCAGTACTTTGGCCAGCTGTGTCGGCTGATTGACTTCCCAATCCTTCTGCGGCGCCAAGCGGATGCGGGCACCATTGGCGCCGCCGCGACGGTCGGAACCACGGAACGTAGAGGCCGAAGCCCAGGCGGTGCTGACCAGTTCGCTGACCGACAGGCCCGAAGCCAGAATCTTCGCTTTCAGCTCAGCGGCGTCTTTGGCGTCGATGAGGGCATGGTTCACCGCGGGAATCGGATCTTGCCAGATCAGGTCTTCAGCCGGCACTTCCGGTCCGAGGTAGAGACGCTTCGGTCCCATGTCGCGGTGGGTCAGCTTGAACCAGGCGCGGGCATAGGCGTCGGCGAACTCTTCCGGATTGGCCAGGAAGTGACGCGAGACTTTTTCGTAGGCCGGATCGAAACGCAGCGACAGATCGGCGGTGGTCATGTGCGGCGGGTGTTTGATGCTCGGATCGTGCGCGTCCGGAATCATGTCTTCCGGAGCGACATCCTTGGCACGCCACTGGATGGCGCCAGCCGGGCTGTTGACCTGTTCCCATTCGTACTTGAACAGGACTTTGAAGTAACCCATGTCCCAGTGCACGCCATGGCCGCTACCGAATTTATTGATCCAGCCGAAGCCCATTTCTTCGATCGGCGCGCCTTCCGGCTCCGCACCGACCAGGGCCGGATCGCCGGCACCGTGCATTTTGCCGAAGGTGTGGCCGCCGGCCACCAGGGCCACGGTTTCGTAATCGTTCATCGCCATGCGCGCGAAGGTTTCCCGCACGTCGCGGCCGGAAGCGACCGGGTCGGGCTTGCCGTCCGGACCTTGCGGATTGACGTAGATGAGGCCCATCTGCACGGCAGCGAGCGGGTTTTCCAGATTGCGGTCACCGCTGTAGCGCTTGTTGGCCAACCATTCCGTCTCGGTACCCCAGTAAATGTCTTCCTCCGGCGCCCAGATGTCGGCGCGGCCGCCACCGAAACCGAAGGTCTTGAAGCCCATGGTTTCCATGGCGACGTTGCCGGCCAGCACGAACAGATCAGCCCAGGAAATAGCATTGCCGTATTTCTGTTTAAGCGGCCACAGCAGACGGCGGGCTTTGTCCAGATTGCCGTTATCCGGCCAGGAATTGAGCGGGGCGAAACGCTGGTTGCCGGTGTTGGCGCCGCCGCGGCCATCGGCCGTACGGTAGGTGCCGGCAGCGTGCCAGGTCATGTGGATGAATAGACCGCCGTAGTGGCCCCAGTCGGCCGGCCACCAGTCCTGCGATTCGGTCATCAGCGCCGCCATGTCTTTCTTGAGCGCCGCGTAATCCAGCTTCTTGAAGGCTTCGGCGTAATCGAAGTCCGGATCCAT
>JAJTGG010000017.1 GCA_021299355.1 Lysobacteraceae bacterium | reverse complement strand
ACGTGCACGTTGCAGCTCCGTGATGGCGGATGTTTCGGACATGGGGGGATTTTCTGGTCTTTCGCGCAATTATTGCCTATCGCGGTACAATTGTCATCGTTCGCTTCCGTGCAGCAGGTGTCCCATGTCGTCAAGTTCTCCCGCGTCCTCCCGTCAGCCGATGACGGACAAAGCCCCGCTGCGCTTCGTGACCGCCGCCTCGCTGTTCGACGGTCACGATGCCGCCATCAACATCATGCGCCGGCTGATCCAGGCCCAGGGCGTGGAAGTAGTGCATCTGGGCCATAACCGCTCGGTAGACGACGTGGTGCGTGCGGCCCTGCAGGAAGACGCCGATGGCATCGCGCTGTCGAGTTATCAGGGCGGCCATGTCGAATACTTCAAATACATCATTGACCGCCTGAACGAAGCCGGCGCCGGCCATATCCGTGTGTTCGGCGGCGGCGGGGGCACCATCACCCCGGATGAAATCGCCGAGCTGGAAGCTTACGGCGTCGAGCGCATCTACCACCCGGACGACGGCATGCAGATGGGACTGGTGGCGATGATCGAAGATCTGGTGGCACGCACCCAGCGCGCCAGTGATGCCAAACCCGGCCGTAGCGACGGTGCCGCTGATGAATACGCCATCGGCCGCCTGCTGACCGCCATCGAGCAGGAAGGCTTCAGCGAAACCGAACTGCAGAACCTGCGCCGGCAATGGCAGCTGGCCGGCGGCAAAACCCCGGTCATCGGCCTGACCGGCACCGGCGGCGCCGGCAAGAGCTCGGTCACCGATGAGCTGCTGAACCGTTTCCTGCAGCGTTTCCCGAGCATGCGCATCGCGGTGATTTCGGTCGATCCGACCCGCCGCCGCAGCGGCGGCGCCCTGCTGGGCGACCGCATCCGTATGAACAGCCTGCGCTCGCCGAATCTGTTCATGCGCTCGATGGCGACCCGCCGCCAGCACATGGCCACCAATGCCGTGCTGAAAGACGCCATCACCTGCCTGAAGGGGCAGGGCTTCGATCTGGTCATCGTGGAAACCGCCGGTATCGGACAAAGCGATTCCGAAATCGTCGATCTGGTCGATTTCCCCGTGTATGTGATGACCTCCGACTTCGGCGCGCCCAGCCAGCTGGAAAAAATCGACATGCTCGATTACGCCGAGCTGGTGGTACTGAATAAATTCGACCGACGCGGCGCGGAAGACGCCCTGCGCGACGTGCGCAAGCAGTGGAAGCGCAACCGCGTGGCGTTCCAGATGAAAGACGAGGACGTGCCGGTGTATGCGACCATCGCCTCGCAGTTCAATGATCCGGGCGTGAGCTGGATGTTCAGCAATCTGTGCCGCCTGCTGAACGACAAACTCCATCCGGTCAGCCCGCAGTGCGATTGGCAGCCGAATGTGGACACCGCGTTGAAGGAACCGCGTGCCACCGTGCTGATTCCCGGCAACCGCACGCGTTATCTGTCGGAAATCGCCGAGCAGGGCCGTGGCATTAACCGTTCGATTGCCCATCAGGCCGCGCAGGCCGATCTGGCGCAATCCTATTGGCAAGCCCTGCAGGCCATTGGCGATGGCAAACTGCCGGCAGCACTGGCCCTGTTCGAGCCAACCGATCTGAACGATACGTCTGCGGATGGCTCGATGCGTCTGCTGCGCCAGCGTTACCAGGAATCGGTGAAAGCACTCTCGGCCGACGCCGTGTATCTGCTGCGCGAATGGCCGCAGAAAATGAAATCGGTGACCGACGAGTTCAACGAATACCGCGTGCGCGACAAAGTAATCCGCGTTGATAACTACCGCGAGTCGTTGTCGCAGCAGAAGATTCCTAAAATCGCCGCGCCGAAATTCACTGGCTGGGGCGAGCTGCTGGTGTTCCTGTCCAAGGAAAATCTGCCCGGCCATTACCCCTACACCGGCGGGGTGTATCCGTATCGCCGCAGCGGTGAAGACCCAATTCGCATGTTCGCCGGCGAAGGCACGCCCGAGCGCACCAACCGGCGCTTCCATTATCTTTCGGTCGGCCAGCCGGCCATCCGCCTGTCCACCGCGTTCGATTCGGTAACCTTGTACGGCGAAGATCCGGCCATCCGCCCGGACATCTACGGCAAGATTGGCAACTCCGGTGTGTCCATCGCCAGCCTGGACGACATGAAGAAGCTGTATTCCGGCTTCGACCTGTGCGCCCCGAACACCAGCGTGAGCATGACCATCAATGGGCCCGCTCCGATGATCCTGGCCATGTACATGAATACCGCCATTGACCAGCAAGTGGAAAAATACCTGCGCGCCGATGAAGCCCGTTGGTTGCTGGCGCAGAAGAAAATCGCCGCCTTGTTCCCGAACGGTGAGCAACCGAAATATGACGGCGAGCTGCCGCCAACCAACAATGGCTTGGGCTTGGCGCTGTTAGGACTGACCGGCGATCAGCTATTGGATGCAGAGACTTACTCCCGCATCCGCACCGAAACCCTGGCCGCAGTGCGCGGCACGGTGCAGGCCGACATCCTGAAAGAAGACCAGGCGCAGAACACCTGCATCTTCAGCACCGAATTCGCCCTGCGCATGATGGGCGACATCCAGCAGTTCTTCGTGGAGAACAAGGTCCGCAATTTCTATTCGGTATCCATCTCCGGCTATCACATCGCCGAAGCCGGTGCCAATCCGGTTTCGCAGCTGGCGTTTACGCTCAGCAACGGCTTCACCATCGTCGAGTACTACTTGGCGCGCGGCATGCACATCGACGATTTCGCGCCGAACCTAAGCTTCTTCTTCAGCAATGGCATGGATCCGGAATACACCGTGATCGGCCGCGTGGCCCGACGCATCTGGGCGCGCGCCATGCGCGAACGCTACGGCGCCAATGAGCGCAGCCAGATGATGAAGTACCACATCCAGACCTCCGGGCGCTCGCTGCACGCGCAGGAAATCCAGTTCAACGACATCCGCACCACGCTGCAGGCCCTGTACGCGCTGTTCGACAACTGCAACAGCCTGCATACCAACGCCTATGATGAGGCCATCACCACCCCCACCGAGGAATCGGTGCGGCGCGCGGTGGCCATCCAGATGATCATCAACAAGGAACTGGGTCTGAACTTCAACGAGAACCCGTGGCAGGGCAGTTTCATCGTGGATGAGCTGACCGACCTGGTGGAAGAGGCGGTGTACAAGGAATTCGATGCGCTATCCGAGCGCGGCGGCGTGCTGGGCGCCATGGACACCATGTACCAGCGCGGCAAGATCCAGGAAGAGTCCCTGTATTACGAGCACAAGAAGCACGACGGCAGCCTGCCGCTGGTGGGTGTGAACACCTTCCTGCCCAAGAATCCGGACAAGGACGCCATCGGCAAGCTGGAGCTGATCCGAAGTACCGAAGCCGAGAAGGGCATGCAGATTGCCCAAGTCGCGCGCTTCCAGCAGCTGCGTAATCCCTTGGCAGCTGATGGCCTAAAGCCCTTGCAATCCATTGCCCGCGAGCGCCGGAATATCTTTGCCGGCTTGCTTGAGGCGGTGAAAACGCATTCTCTGGGGCAGATTAGTCATGCCTTGTACGATGTCGGTGGCGAATATCGGCGGAATATGTAAGCCATGTCAAAAGATCAGATTGTTTATACACATGAAAAACCGCTTGTAGCCTGGAGTTCTGCCGACAGAGCCGCCTGGCTCGCCTCCCGCTTAAAATCACGCAGCTATGCCGACGATGTACTGAGCAAAATCGATGCCTTGCGTGAGCGCTTTGACGTGGCCGAATACGGCCAGATTGACTACGGCGGTGAACGCTACCCGCTGCTGGCCGTTAAAACCCGCGACTGGCGCGATGATCTGCCCGTGGCGTTGGTGACCGGCGGCGTGCACGGCTACGAAACCAGCGGTGTGCAGGGCGCCTTGGCGTTCATGGATGCCCACGGCGGCGACTACGCCGGCAAGATCAACATTCTGCTGGCCCCGTGCGTGAGTCCCTGGGCCTACGAACGCGTGCAGCGCTGGAATGCCGAAGCGCTCGACCCGAACCGTTCGTTTACCGGACAGGGCAGAACGCAGGAAGCGGCCGCGCTGATAAGCCTGGTGGCGCCGTTGCAGGGCAGGGTGCTGTTGCATATCGACCTGCACGAAACCACCGACTCGGACGAAACCGAATTCCGCCCGGCCAAAGCCGCCCGCGACGGCGAGGTGTTCGTGCCCGGCGAGATTCCGGACGGGTTCTACCTGTGCGGCGACGAAAAGAACCCGCAGCTGGCGTTCCAGACTGCAGTCAATGCCGCGGTGGCCGAGGTGACCCACATCGCCCCGAGTGATGCCAAGGGCGAGATCATCGGTTCACCGGTGGTGGCGCCGGGCGTGATTCTGTATGACTACAAAGCCCTGGGCCTGTGCGCCGGCATGACTGACGCGCGTTTTACTACCACCACCGAAGTGTACCCGGACAGCCCGCGCACCACGCCGAGAATCTGCAACGCCGCGCAAGTGGCGGCGGTACGGGCGGCGATTGATTACGTTTTAAGTGCCTGATATTTGTATCATGCATGCATTGTGTCGCGCCGTCAGTCCCGCCATTGCCGACTGCGAGCTGAGCTTCATCGGCCGCGAAGCAATTGATGCCGCGCTGGCGCAAGCCCAGCACCTTGACTACATCTCGGCCCTTACACGGTTGGGTGTCAGCGTCACCGAACTACCGGCTGAACCGGACTTGCCCGATTCGGTGTTCGTTGAAGACACCGTTTTATTGTTCGATGAGCTGGCCGTGCTGACCCGTCCGGGCGCCGAGAGCCGGCGCGCGGAAGTGGACGCCATTGCGCCGGCCGTGCAGGCGGTACGCAAACAGGTGGAACGCATCAGCGCACCGAGCACCATTGACGGCGGCGATGTACTGCGCATCGGCAAGCGCGTGTTCGTTGGGCTGTCACAACGCAGCAACCAATCGGCGATTGATCAGCTGGCCGACATTCTGAAGCCTTTCGGGTACTCGGTTACCGCCGTGCCAATGCAGGACTGTCTTCACCTGAAATCAGCGGTGACCGCATTGTCCGATGACACCCTACTGATCAATCCGGATTGGGTGGATGCCGCTTATTTCAAAGAATATCAGCAGATTCGTGTCGATGAACACGAGCCGCATGCCGCCAATGTGGTGCGTATCGACACCTCAATCCTGATGCCATTATCGTTCCCGAAAACTCAGGCAATAGTTGAGGCAGCTGGTTATGCAGTCACGGCTGTGGACGTGTCCGAGTTGCAGAAAGCCGAGGGCGCGGTAACCTGTTGCAGTGTTCTGTTCACCCAGTGGGCCATCTAATCACGTCGTGGCTGGATTTCGGCCTGGCATGCGTATCGCCGAACCTGCACACCGGCCCCGGCCGCACTGGCCGACATCAAGGACGAATGACGGTTCCCGTTCATCGCACCGGATACAGAAACTCTCATGATAAAATGCCGGTAACGGGGTTCTGTCAGTATAGCCAAGTCGGCGGCCCTGTCCCTTTTCCGTCAAGGCCTGCCATGCTTGTCCGAATTCCGATTCTGCTGCGCGTTCCGCTGATTTACCTGTTGATTATCGCCAATACCGTGATTCGGGTGTCGCTGCTTCTGCTGTGCGCACTGCTTAAGGCTCTGCTGCCGATCAAATCCCTGCAAGTCCTGTTGGATCGCTGGATCATCGGCTTGGCTGAAGCCTGGATCGGTTTCAACAGCTGGATGATGGATCATATGACCACCATGCAGGTGCATTATCGCGAAGACAGTGCGCTTGCGGCCAATGGCCATTATCTGGTGCTGTCCAACCATCAAAGCTGGGTCGATATCCTGGTGCTGCAGAAGGTGTTCAACAAACGCATTCCTTTCATGCGCTTTTTCCTGAAGAAAGAATTGTTCTGGGTGCCCATGCTGGGACTGGCCTGGTGGGCGCTGGATTTCCCGTTCATGCAACGTCACACCAAATCGCAGTTGCAGAAGCGTCCGGAGCTGGCTGGACAGGACATTGCCGCCACCCGCAAGGCCTGTGAGAAATTCCTCGGCAAGCCAGTCTCAATCATGATTTTTCCCGAAGGCACCCGCTTCACTCCGGCCAAGCATGCCCAGCAGCAATCGCCTTTGCCGGACGTGCTGAAACCGAAATCGGGCGGCATGGCTTATGCGCTCGATGCCATGGGTAAGGGCCTGCATGCCATTTTGGATGTGACCTTGCATTACCCGAACGGTATTCCGGGCATGGCCGATTTGATTGCCGACCGCATCAAGCAGGTGCATGTCGATGTCCGTTTGCGCCCGATTCCGGACGCCTTGCGTGCCGGTGATTACGAGAATGACAGGTCGTTCCGAGCGCAATTCCAGCAATGGATGAACGGCCTGTGGCAGGACAAGCAGCAGATTCTGGACGGATTTTCCAGGTCCTAGCCGTCAATTCCCGGTCGGTCTGCTTGCTGAATGCCTGCAGGCAGTGTTTTGTCGGCTGTGATCAAACCCGTCATACTAAGCAACTTGGCGTCCCAGCGGCGCGATCAACGGAACACCGATGTCTGATTTTTCCCAATGGCCGCTGCGCGTGGAACTGCTCGATGCGTTGACCAGTCAGGGCATGACCGTGCCGACCCCGATCCAGCAGGCCGCGCTGGCCGAAATTCTGGCCGGCCGTGATGTGCTGGCACAGGCCAAGACCGGCAGCGGCAAGACCCTGGCGTTCGCGCTGGGTCTGCTGCAGGGCCTGAAAGCTCCCAGCGGGGTGCAAGCTTTAGTGTTGTGTCCGACCCGAGAATTGGCCGATCAGGTCACGCAGGCCATCCGCAAAGTTGCCGTGCGTCTGCCGAACGTGAAGGTCTCCGCGTTCTACGGCGGCATTCCGGTTCGTGTGCATGTGGAATCCCTCGTGCATGAACCGGCCATCGTGGTCGGCACGCCGGGCCGGATTCTCGAGTTGATTGAAACCGGCGCATTGAAGCTCGAAGCAATGAATGCGCTGGTTCTGGATGAGGCCGACCGCATGCTCGACATGGGCTTCGAGCCCGCCATCCAGGCCATCCGGAAGGCCTTGCCGTCGAACTATCAGACCCTGCTGTTCTCGGCGACCTTTCCGGACGCTGTGCGCGCCCTATCGAAAAGCTATCAACGCGATCCGCTGGAGATCCTGCTCGATACCGATACCCGTTCCGAGCATATTGCACAGGGGTTCTTCGAAGTGCCCGCCTACCGCAAGAATGATGCACTGTTGCAGCTGCTCGGGCAGTTACAGCCGGCGCAGGCGCTGGTGTTCTGCAACACCAAGATCGACTGCCAGAACGTCGAACAGCATCTGGCCAAGGCCGGATTCGATGTCTGCGCCCTGCATGGCGATCTCGAACAGCGCGACCGCGACGAGGCCATGGTGCGCTTCCAGAACGGCAGCGTGCGCGTGCTGGTCGCCACCGATGTCGCCGCCCGCGGACTGGATGTGTCTGATCTGCCGCTGGTTTTCAGTTATGAACTGGCGCATCAGGCCGATGTCCACGTGCACCGCGTCGGACGGACCGGCCGTGCCGGGAAAGACGGTCAGGCACTGGCACTGGTGGCTCCGGGCGAAATGGCACGGGTCAAGGCCATCGAAGAGCAAATGGGAATGACGGCGCGCTGGCAGCGTCTGGATCTGTCCAGCATCAAGCTGGCGCCCCTGAAAGCGGAGTGGAAGACCGTGGTCATTGATGCCGGTCGCAAGGACAAACTGCGTCCCGGCGATATCCTCGGTGCCTTGACCGCCAAACAGATGATTGACGGCAAATCGGTCGGCAAAATTGCCCTATTCGACACCCGTTCTTACGTAGCGCTACATAAAAGCGTGGCCGACAAGGCGCTACAGCTGCTCAGACAGGATAAAATCAAGGGACGCAGCTTCCGTGTCCGTTTGCTGTCGCCCTGATACGAGGTTTTTTATGAGTCACCGCATCCTGTTTCTGCTTCTGGCGCTTACCGGCGCAGCACCGCTGATGGCCCTTGCACAAAGTCCGTCAGCGGATACGCGATCGATTGCCGAGCGCCTGCAGCCGCCTGACAACCTGCGTCTACCGCCGGCCAACGCCATCCGTACCCCCAGCGGACTCCGCTACGTGATTCTGAAGCGTGGCAAAGACGGGCCGGGCCCCACACCGGAAAGCACCATCGAAATCGACTACGTCGGCTGGGATTTCCAGGGCCGCATGTTCGACAGCTCGCTCCCGCGCGGTTCGCCCTCGCGGTTTCCGCTGCGTGGTCTTATCAAAGGCTGGCAGGAGGGTGTTCTGTTGATGCGTCCCGGGGATACCTTCCGTTTCTGGATACCGGGCAATCTCGCCTATGACGGTTCACCTGGCGCTGATACCCCGAAAGGCAAGTTGGTTTTCGACATCACCCTGCATTCCTTTGACAGCGGCAATTGACCGGTGACGGTGCGTGTCAACAAATTCATCTCCGACACCGGCTTCTGTTCCCGGCGCGAGGCCGATGCGCTGATCAAGGAAGGCAGGGTCAGCATCAATGGCAACAAGCCATCGCTGAGCACGCGGGTCGAGGAGGGCGATACCGTCCTGATCGACGGCCAGACCCTGCGTATCCGCAATGTAAAGCCCGGCACCCGCAAGCACGTCTATATCGCGCTGAACAAACCGGTCGGCATCACCTGCACGACCGACCAAAGCGTGAAAGGCAACATCGTCGATTTCGTCGATCACGAGCAACGCATCTTTCCGATCGGCCGACTGGACAAGGATTCCGAAGGTCTGATTCTGTTGACCAGCAACGGCGACATCGTCAATGAACTGCTGCGCGCTGAAAACCGCAAGGAAAAGGAATATCTGGTCGCGGTGAACAAAGCGGTGACCGACGATTTCCTGCGTGGCATGGCCAAAGGCGTGCGCATCCACCGCGACATGACTTTGCCCTGCAAGACCCGGAAAATCGCACCTTACGGTTTCGCCATCGTGCTGACCCAGGGCCTGAACCGACAGATCCGTCTGATGGCGGCCGCATTCGGCTACCGCGTTACCCAATTACGCCGTGTACGCATCATCAACCTCAAGCTCGGCGCGCTGAAACCCGGACAATGGCGCAACCTGAGCGATGCCGAGTTGAAAGGGCTTTTGCCCGAGCGCAGCGACTGGTAATACCGGTTCACGGATCTTACAGTTTTCGCGGGTCCCGGAAATCCTCAATGGCACGCGGATCGGGGGCGATTTCCATGCTCATGCGGAACTCGCCCGGGATGGCCTGACCGTTGACGGTCTGCGGTGCGAATTTCCACTTGCTGATGGAGTCCTTGGCAAAGCGACGGGCATCCTCCGGCAAACTGCCGTTGTCACTGGTCATTACCGGATTCTGGCACTGCCCATCGCTATCAATAGCGCATCGAATGTCGATGCGGCCTTTCCAGCTGTCTTCTCGGTTCAGGGATTTCGGAAACGCGACGTAGACTTCCCGCAGCGGCAAGGGCGCCAGCAGAGTTTCCTGCAGGCTGACGCTGGCCCCGGACGCGGAGGGTGTGATCAGGTAGCTGACACGCACGCCGCTGCGCAGTTCGCCTGGATTGCCGTCCTGCTCCGGCGGGGTGATGCGCATGGCGGCAATCTTAGCCTTGACCGCATCGAGGAACTTCACCGGATAATCGGCTTCCTTGAGGATACGGCTTTCGCTCACGCCGCCCTCACTGTTGAATGACACATCACTCCAGACTGCGATGGTGTAGGGCGCTGCCGGTTTATCGGCGGCGCTGGTCGACAACGCGGTAAACAGGACAAGGGCGAGAAAGGCGCGCAGGATCATGGAGTGGCTCAATACGGTAATGGAGATTCATAATAACCCGTGTCCGTGGAGATTTGAGTCGGTATGGATGGCAAGTATTGCTTTACATATTATCGAAAGGAGTGCCAAGTGCACCCAGAGCCGCGCAGTGGCCACTGGCCATGCTGGCCGTCAACAGGTAGCCGCCGGTCGGTGCTTCCCAGTCCAGCATTTCGCCGGCGAAGAACAGGCCGGGATGCTTTCGCCACATCAAATGTGCATCCAGCT
Source organism: Lysobacteraceae bacterium (assembly GCA_021299355.1). Taxonomy (GTDB): domain Bacteria; phylum Pseudomonadota; class Gammaproteobacteria; order Xanthomonadales; family Xanthomonadaceae; genus Arenimonas. Next base: position 17,824 of record JAJTGG010000017.1, on the reverse strand, counting down.
GCGTCAATGCCACGCCACCGGCGGTACTGATCGCCTCGGCAATGGGGCGCGGTGCGGTGAGCGTCAAGGACAGGGCTTTCAACAGTTTTGCCAGCACCTGCGGATCGGCAAGCTGCTGGCGGTCGGCCAGTTCGTAGAGTAGGGCGGTTTTCACACCGGAAAGCTTGAAATGCCGGCGCAGGAAATCGCTGAGACTGCGGCCGTTGCGCGGTTTTCCGGCCGCTGCAGTGATACGGGGCAGCTCATGATCCGGCAGCAGGTCCAGCAGCAGCGTGCACTGTCCGTCGCGCGCGATGGTTTCGCGGATATCGGCGCTCAGTGCATAGATCAGACTGCCCTCGATGCCGTATTCGCTGATGACACATTCCCCCTGCAAGGCATCATCGCGACCAGCCAATCGTATCTTCAGGGGCTTCAGCGGTTCACCGGCGAATTTGTCTTTGAAGAAATCCGACCAGGCGATTTCAAAACCGCAATTGGCGGCTTGCAGCGGGACGATGTCCAGGCCTTCCGGCAAAAGGCCGTTCTGCCAGCTGCCGTCCGACCCCAGCTGCGGCCAGCTGGCGCCTCCCAGCGCAAGAATGAAGGCATCGGCGCCGACGCTAATCTCACCCTTCGTGGTCTGCAGCCGCAGTTGCCGGTCGCCTTCGAAGGCAATGGCGCGGTGATTGACGTGGAATTGTACGCCTAGGGCACGCAGCTGTTTCAACCAGGCCCGCAGCAAGGGTGCCGCCTTCATGTCGGTTGGGAATACCCGGCCGGAGCTGCCGACAAAGGTGGCGATGCCGAGTTGTTCGGCCCATTGGCGTATGGCGGTGTTATCTAAGGATGCCAACCAGGTCGCTACCGCGGTGCTTTGGTTGCGAAAACGCATGCTGAAATCTTCCATCGGCTCGGCATGGGTCAGGTTCAGGCCACCACGTCCAGCAATCAGGAATTTCCGACCGACCGAGGCTTTGCGTTCATACAGATGGACTTCTGCGCCACCCACAGCGGCAGTCTGCGCCGCCATCAAACCCGCAGGCCCGCCGCCGATCACGGCAATTTTTTTCGGTGCGGTGGTGGTGATCATGCGGAATCCGGCGATAATGTGCCTTCAGTTTAGAGGAATTGCCGTTACCATGCCCTATTGCCCCATTCTTGCCACGCTGGCCTATGTGCTCTCAGCCGATGGCCGCCAGGTGCTGCTCATCCACCGTAATGCCCGGGACACCGATGAACATCTGGGCAAATACAACGGACTCGGCGGCAAAGTCGAAGACGATGAGGATGTGGTGGCCAGTGTGCGTCGGGAAGTCATGGAGGAAGCCGGCATCGTCTGCGAAAAAATCAGTCTGCGCGGCAGTATTTCCTGGCCGTTTTTCGGCAAGAATGGCGAGCATTGGTACGGATTGATTTTTCTTGTCGAACATTTCAGCGGAACACCGTTCACCCGCAATCCTGAAGGTGATCTGTGCTGGGTGGATATCGACAAGATCATGGAGCTGCCGATGTGGGACGGGGATCGCCAGTTTTTGCCCTTGGTGTTCGACGATGATCCGCGCCAATTCCATGGGGTCATGCCGTATGAAAACGGCAAAATGAAATCATGGTCTTATTCAAGAATATAAGATATCAGCTTGACATTTATCATTTTCTTTTGCGTTATCCTAGTTTCGTCACCGATATGGAGTCCACCATGAGCACTGCCTATGAATTTTCCGCCATCGATATCGATGGCAAGAACGTTGCCCTCGCCGATTACAAAGGCAAAGTCCTGCTGGTGGTCAATACCGCCTCCAAATGCGGCTTCACGCCCCAGTACAGCGGCTTGGAAGCGCTCTGGCGCAAACACCGGGATGCCGGGTTCGCCGTGCTTGGCTTTCCCTGCGACCAGTTCGGCCATCAGGAACCGGGTGATGCCGAAGAAATCAAGAATTTCTGTTCGCTGAGCTATGACGTCAGTTTCCCGATGTTCGGAAAGATTGAAGTCAACGGCAGCGGAGCGCATCCGTTCTACCAGTGGCTGAAGAAAGAAAAGAGCGGGTTGCTCGGCATCAGTGCCATCAAATGGAATTTCACCAAATTCCTGGTCGGCCGTGACGGCTCCGTACTGAAGCGTTATGCGCCGACTGACAAGCCGGCAGATATCGAAGCCGACATCCTCGCTGCGTTGAATGCTTAAATCATTCCGAGCAGCGAACGCGTGGCTTCGGTAATCCGGCCGCGCGACAGGAAGAAATCCCAGTAACTGCCGCCCAGTTGGCGCCAGAGCAGGGCGGCACGCACGGCGGCCAGCAGCGCGGCACGGACTTCGGATACGACTTGGGCCTGGGCCAGGTACACCGGATTGCCCTGCACCATGATTTTCGGCCCGAGCGGGCTGATTTTTTCGGCGTACAGTTTTCCAAGCGCCGCCAAGACATCCGGATGCGTCGCTCCCGAGGTTTCGGCCTGCAGCTTGATGTCCTGCAGTGCGGCATGCACGGTCTGTATTGCCTGCGCATTGCGGTTGAACTGACGCTCGAGATGCAGGACGTTCAATGCGATACGGATGATGGCATTGTCACGTGTCGATTCGCCCTGCAGTTGATTGAGCAGGCGCTTCAATCCCGGCTTGAGCTGGTGCCGGTTGCCGTAAACATCCTCGGTCTGTTCAGCATCGAATACGAACAGACTGTTGATGCAGGTGCCCAGCGGTTCGGTCTGGGCCTGGCCTTGATTGGCCATCAACTGGACCTGTTCGACGGCCTGCAGCAGGGCGGCAAGGGCGAGTGCACGGTCTTTCATGCGGTAGTTTCCTGGCGGAGTCGGATTTCCATGGGGGCATCGGTTTTGGCAATGACGGCGCCACCAAGGCAGACATCGTCGGCATACAGTACCAGCGATTGGCCCGGCGTAACTGCACGCTGCGGTTCGTCGAACAGTACATCCAGTGTCCCGTCGGGCAGAACATGCACCTGGCAGGCGACATCCTGCTGGCGGTAACGGGTTTTGGCGGTGCAGCGGAATTTGGCAGCAGGCGCCATGCCCGCTACCCAGTGCGCGGTTTCGCTGCGGAGTGAGCGGGACTGCAGCCACTGTGATTCGACGCCCTGGTCGACATAGAGGATGTTCCGGTGGATGTCTTTGCCGACCACGAACCAGGGAGCCGCCGCACGGCCTTTGATGCCGCCGATATGCAGGCCCTCGCGCTGGCCGAGGGTGTAATAGAACACACCGGCGTGTTCGCCCACGCGCAGTCCGTCAACACTCCGGATTTCGCCGGTTCTGGCCGGGATGTACTGGCCTAGGAAGTCGCGGAAATCCCGCTCGCCGATGAAGCAGATGCCGGTGGAGTCCTTCTTGGCGGCGGTAGCGAAACCGGCGCCGGCGGCCAATGCCCGCACTTCGGATTTCGGCAGATGGCCGATCGGGAACAGGGTAGCGGCAAGTTGGGTCTGGCCCAGCTGGTGCAGGAAGTAGGTCTGGTCCTTGCCGGCATCTGCGCCGCGCACCAGCTGGAAGTGGCCATCCTTCTCGCGCACCTGGGCGTAATGACCGGTTGCGATTTTATCCGCACCCAGCGCCTTGGCTTCATCGAGGAAGGTCTTGAATTTGATTTCGCGGTTGCACAGCACATCCGGATTTGGGGTGCGTCCGGCTTTGTATTCCGACAGGAAATGGGTGAAGACTTCCGACCAGTAGGTTTTGGCGAAATTGCGCGAATAAAACGGGATACCGAGCTTGCCGCAGACGGCAAGGGCATCCTTGCGGTCTTCTTCGGCGCGGCACTCGCCGTCGTCCTCTTCATCCCAGTTCTGCATGAACAGGCCGCTGAGCGCATGACCCTGCTGCTTGAGCAGCAACGCGGCCACCGAAGAATCCACGCCGCCCGACACGCCCAACATGATGTTCATGCCGGGCTCACAGACTTTGTAACAGGCCAAGCGGATGCCGAGAACCGTTGAGATAATCGGCAATCACTCGCGATACCAAAGGGCTGCGATGCCGGTCGGCTAAAGCCTCGATTTCTGACGGCTGCATCCAGTGTGCGGCGATGATGCCCTCATCCAACACGCGCCCGGCATCATGTTGCAGCGGTTCGGCAGCAAAGGCCATGCGCAGATACTCACGGCCGGTCTCCGGGGCTTTCCATTGATAGGCGCCGATGAATGCGGTGAGGCCGACCTGCCAGCCGGTTTCCTCGAGGGTTTCGCGGACCGCCGCCTGAAGGATCGATTCACCCGGCTCCAGATGCCCAGCCGGCTGGTTATAGACCAGGTTGCCGGCGACACGCTCTTCGACCATCAACAGATGCCCGTCACGCTCGACCACGGTAGCGACGGTGACGTCCGGTTGCCAGAATGTGCCGGTTCGGTAGCTCATGGGCGGGAGATGGGGCTTAAATCCTTGTTTATCAATATCGCCATTATCGCCGATTTGGCGCCCCTTGTATTTTGAGGGGGGATGCCCTATTTATAGGTCATGACCGGAAATAAAACACCAGACCAGCATATCGGCGGCGATGCCCTGCTTGAAGCGGTGCGCACCGAGGTCGGTCCTCCCGGCCGTTTTCAGGTGGTCCTGCTCAATGACGATTTCACCCCGATGGATTTCGTCGTGTTCGTGCTGCAGGAGTTCTTCGCGATGAATCAGGAAAAAGCCACCCAGGTGATGCTGCAGATCCATACCCGCGGACGCGGAACCGGCGGCGTGTACTCGCGGGAAGTCGCTGAATCGAAAGTAAACCAGGTCAATGAATTTTCACGTCAGAACCACCATCCTCTGTTAAGTATGATGGAACCGCTGTAATCAAGGCATCAGGAGCAGGCTATGTTCAGTAAAGAACTCGAAGTGTCCATCGGTCAATGCTACAAGGATGCCCGTGAGTCACGCCATGAATTCATGACAGTCGACCATCTCCTGCTGGCGTTGCTTGAAAACGCTTCGGCGCTCGGGCTGCTGCGCGCCTGCGGCGCCGAGATCGATCAGCTTGCCAGCGGCCTGCGCCAGGCCATCAACGACAACGTCTCCATCCTGCCCGAAGACGACAACCGCGATACCCAGCCGACGCTCGGTTTCCAGCGCGTGCTCCAGCGTGCGGTTTACCATGTTCAGTCTTCGGGCAAGAAAGAAGTGACCGGCGCCAATGTACTGGTGGCCATATTCAGTGAAAAAGATTCGCACGCCGTCTACCTGATGCAGAAACAGGACATCACCCGGCTGGATGTGGTGAATTACCTGTCGCACGGTGTGGCGCGCAGTGGAGAGCCGCCCGAAGAGCAGGCCGAAGACAGTCGTGGACCGGAGGTCGCCGAGGAAGCCAAGGGCAATGCGCTGGCCGAATTCGCGGTCAACCTCAACGAGCTCGCCATCGAGGGCAAGATCGATCCCCTGATCGGCCGCGAGGAGGAAGTCGAACGCACCATCCAGGTCCTGTGCCGCCGACGCAAGAACAATCCGCTGTATGTCGGTGATCCGGGCGTCGGTAAAACCGCCCTCGCTGAAGGTCTGGCCTGGCGCATCGTGGAAGGCCGTGTGCCGGAGGTGCTGCGTACGGCGGTGATCTGGGCTCTGGATCTCGGTTCCCTGGTGGCAGGTACCAAATACCGCGGCGATTTCGAAAAGCGCCTGAAAGCGGTGTTGGCCCAGCTGAAAAAAGAGCCGAACGCCGTGCTGTTCATCGATGAAATCCATACCATCATCGGTGCCGGTTCCGCTTCCGGCGGCACCATGGATGCCTCCAATCTGATCAAGCCAGTGCTGCAGAACGGTGAGTTGCGCTGCATCGGTTCGACCACTTTCCAGGAATACCGCGGGGTATTCGAAAAAGACCGCGCCTTGGCGCGGCGTTTCCAGAAAATCGACATCAGCGAGCCGACTCTGGGCGAGGCGGTGGCCATTCTCAACGGTCTGAAGCCGCGTTTCGAAGCGCATCATGAGGTCACTTACAGCAGTGATGCCATCCAGGCCGCCGTCGACCTCTCGGTCAAGCATATCAACGACCGTCTGTTGCCGGACAAAGCCATCGACGTGATCGACGAGGCCGGTGCCCGTCAGCGGCTATTGCCGCCGGACATCCGCAAATCGGTCATCGATCTAGAGGAAATCGAGTTGATCGTATCGAAAATGGCGCGCATTCCGGCCAAGCAGGTCTCCGCATCTGACAAGGATGTGCTGCGCAATCTGGACCGCAATCTGAAGATGCTGATTTTCGGCCAGGATCCGGCCATCGAAACCCTGGTTTCCGCCATCAAGCTGGCGCGTTCCGGCTTAGGCCATCCCGATCGTCCGATCGGCAGCTTCCTGTTCGCCGGTCCGACCGGCGTCGGCAAGACCGAGGTCACCAAGCAATTGGCGATGCAACTGGGCGTGGAGCTGGTCCGTTTCGACATGTCGGAATACATGGAAGCACATTCAGTCAGTCGTCTGGTCGGTGCGCCTCCGGGCTATGTCGGTTTTGATCAGGGCGGCCTGCTCACCGAGAAAATCGTGAAAACCCCGCACTGCGTGCTGCTGCTCGATGAGATCGAGAAGGCGCATCCGGATGTCTACAACGTCCTGTTGCAGATCATGGACCGTGGCGTCCTCACCGACACCAACGGCCGCGAAGCCAATTTCAAGAATGTCGTCATCGTCCTGACCACCAATGCCGGCGCCCAGATTGCGGCGCGCCGTTCCATGGGCTTCGTCGAGCAGAATCATACTACCGATGCCATGGAAGCCATCCGCAAACAGTTCACCCCGGAATTCCGCAACCGTTTGGATGCCATCGTGCAGTTCCAGGCGCTGGGCATGGACCACATTCTGCGCGTGGTCGACAAGTTCCTGATTGAGCTGGAAGCACTGCTGCACGAAAAACATGTGGTGCTGAGCGTCAGCCCGGATGCCCGTCAGTGGCTGGCCGAAAACGGTTTCGATGCCCAGATGGGCGCGCGACCGATGGCACGCCTGATCCAGGATCGCATCAAGCGGCCCTTGGCGGACGAGCTGTTGTTCGGTGCACTGGTCAACGGTGGTCGTGCCAGCGTCACGGTCGGCGAGGGTGGTCTGCAGGTGAATGCCTTGCCCGAACCCGAACGGCTGCTGCCGGCGTCGGTTGAGCCCTGAGGCTTATTTGGCGCGGTAGGTAATCCGGCCTTTGCTGAGGTCGTACGGGGTCATCTCGACCTTGACCTTGTCGCCGGTGAGGATGCGGATGTAGTTTTTGCGCATTCTGCCGGAAATGTGTGCCGTGATGACATGTCCGTTTTCCAGTTTGACGCGGAACATGGTGTTGGGCAGGGTTTCCAGAACGGTGCCGTCGAATTCAATTGAATCGTCTTTGGACATGCAGAATGGGTGCTTCGGTTGAGAAGGCGCTATTTTGACAGGTTTGGCCCTGAAGTGCAAAGAAAAGCCCTATGCCAAGCGGGTTTTGGCCAGATAATCGTTGATTTTAAGACCCGGAAAATGGGTGGTCCAGCCTGCTGCGACCCCGTTTTCGGCGGCATCACGGACCAGCATTCCCAGATAGTCCGTCCGATCCATGCGTTGTCCGCCCAGAAGCCTTAGATGCGGGTTTTCCATCTGCGCATCGAGCCATGACCATCGCCATTCATGCAGGGTTTCACTCAGTGCAAACAGGGCGGCCGCCGAGGCCTGACTGCAGTGGCTGAACATGCTTTCGGCAAAGAATACGCGACCCAGCGCCAAGCCATAAAGCCCGCCAATCAAGGTCTCTCCATCAAAGACCTCGATGCTGTGACCGATGCCCAGGGCGTGCAATTGGCTGTAGGCCGCGATCATGTCATCGCCGATCCAAGTGCCCGATTGCCCGGCGCGCGGTACTTCGGCGCAGGCCCGGATGACATCCCTGAATGCCGTGTCGGCGCGAATCGACCAGTCCATCGATCGCATTTGTTGGCGCCGGCTGCGGCCCAGATGGACGCTGCCGGGAAGAAATCCGTAGCGGATTTCCGGCGTCCACCAGAGAATCGGCTCGCCGGGGTTGAACCAAGGGAATATCCCCTGACGGTAGGCCGGAATCAGCCATTCCGGACCCAAACCACCACCCCAGGCGAGCAGTCCGTCGGGGTCGCTCAGTGCCCGGTTTGCCGGTGGAAAACGTCCGGGCGAATGTTCCGGAAGCTGTGGTATCCGGACGGGACTCATGCGTAGGGAACGGCCTGTTGCAAGTGCAGTGCGTATTCCGCCTGCGCGACCTGTTCAGCGGCGCACCAGGTCTGCAGGGCGGGGTGGAAGCGGGCATCGGCAATCCAGTGCCGGCTATGGGTCGGCGTCGGCAGAAAGCCGCGGGCGATTTTGTGTTCGCCTTGTGCGCCGGGCTCGAACGAGGTCAGACCTTCGCGCAGACAGTAGTCGATGCCTTGGTAATAACAGGTTTCGAAATGCAGACCGGGGCTTTGCTCATCACTGCCCCAGTAACGGCCGTAAAGCGTATCGCTACCGCGCAGAAAAAGCGCGCCGGCACGGATGCTGCCCTCGCGCTCGGCCAAAATGATCAGCAACTGCTTCGGCATCGTGTCAGCGAGATGCCGGAAAAAATCCAAAGTCAGCGCCGCGGCATTGCCATAAGCATCGAAAGTGCGCGTATAGAAGGCATACATCGCCAGGAGTTCGGTTTCCCCCAGTTCATCGCCATGCAACTGGTGGAAACGGTAACCCGCATCCCGGACTTTCGCGCGCTCTTGCCGGATGTTCTTGCGCTTCTTCGGCTGCAAAGCTGCGAGGAATTCCGGAAAGTCCTTCCATCCGCGGTTGCGCCAATGGAATTGCACATCGCACCGAGCCAGCCATTCCGGGAAAAAAGTACCGGACTCGCGTTCGGGAGGGAAGTTGACATGCACGGAGGACCACTGGTTGCGCGTGGCTTCGGCAATCATGCCATCCAGAAGCCGGCGGCGCAGGTCGTCATCCGCTGCCAGCAGACGCGGCCCGGTGACCGGCGTGTAAGGAATGCCAATCAGCCACTTCGGATAGTAATCGAGGCCGTAACGCGCATAAGCATTGGCCCAGGCATGATCGAAAACGAATTCGCCGTGCGAGTTGTCCTTCAGGTAGCCCGGTGCCGCGGCCACCAAGGTGTTACCGCGCCACAGCGTCGGGTGTTGCGGCCGCCAGCCCCAGTCCGTGCGTAGACAGCCGGTTTGTTCCAGTCCTGCCAGGAAGGCGTGCTGCAAAAACGGATTGCCGCCGTCATGCAGGGCATCCCATTGCACCGGATCGATTTCCGACAGGGCAGGGCACAGGCGGAATTCGCTCATGGCCGCTGCACTGATCCGTGCACCCTGCTCAGGCGTCCTTGTCGAGGAATTTTTCGGCATCAAGTGCCGCCATGCAGCCGAAGCCGGCCGAGGTGATGGCCTGCCGGTAGACCTGATCGGCGACATCACCGGCCGCGAATACCCCCGGAACCGAGGTTGCGGTAGCGCCACCCTCAAGCCCGGATTTGATGCTCAGGTAGCCGTTGCGCATGTCCAGCTGGCCTTCGAACAGCGATGTGTTCGGGGTGTGTCCAATGGCTACGAAAAACCCCTGCAGGTCGATTTTCCGGGCAGCGCCGGTGTTGACATCCGTGATGCGCATGCCGGTGACGCCGCTGTCATCGCCGAGGACTTCATCCACGGCATGATTCCAGATGATTTCGACTTTGCCGGCCTGGGCTTTGGCGAAAAGTTTGTCCTGCAGGATTTTTTCCGAGCGCAGGCGGTCGCGGCGGTGCACCAGATAGACCTTGCGGGCGATATTGGACAGGTACAGGGCTTCTTCCACCGCGGTATTGCCGCCGCCGATGACGGCCACATCCTGATCGCGGAAAAAGAAACCGTCGCAGGTAGCGCAGGCCGACACGCCTTTGCCCATGAATTTCTGCTCAGACGGGATGCCGAGGTACTTGGCGCTGGCGCCGGTGGTGATGATCAGGGCATCGCAATGGTATTCGCCCGAGTCCCCCTTGAGCTTGAACGGGCGCTCGGACAGGTCGGCGGTATGGATGTGGTCGAACACGATTTCAGTTTCAAAACGCTCGGCATGCGCCTGCATCCGGGTCATCAGATCCGGCCCCATCAGGCCGTGCGCATCGCCGGGCCAGTTGTCCACTTCGGTGGTGGTCATCAGCTGGCCGCCCTGCTGCAGACCGGTAACCAGCACCGGTTTCAGATTCGCCCGCGCCGCATAGACGGCGGCGGTGTAGCCGGCCGGGCCGGATCCGAGAATGAGCAGTTGGCAGTGTTTGGGCGAGGACATGGCAAAAACCGGTATGGATAGACCCATAGCTTGGGGCTTGCACGGCGATTTATCAAGCCTGTATAGAGTGTAAAAAAGCCGATGATAGAAGCCAAAGTCCGCACAATTGGGCGGTTTAACCGTTAAACTAGAAGCAATTGCATTCGGGTAATCCCTGTGGCCAGAAGCACTGCTAAAAACGCATCCACGCCGGACCAGCAACGCCAGAAGCTTTGGAAAGAACTGGCACTGGTGGCCATCGCTCCAATCCTGCTCTATCTTCTGGCCAGTCTGGTCACTTATTCCACACAAGATCCGGGCTGGTCACGTACCGGCAGTCTGGATGGTTCGGTGCACAACATCGGTGGATTGGTCGGCGCGTACCTGGCCGACATCAGTTTCTGGCTGTTTGGGTACATGGCGTATACCGTGCCCTTGGTGCTCACCGGCGTGGCCTATATTGGTTTGTTCGGCATGGACAGCGACGGAGACGGCCGGGTCGATTTCGGACCGGCGCTAAGACTGCTCGGTATCGTCGGCTTTCTTGTGAGCGGTACCGGTCTGTGCCATCTCATCGGCGGTGCGGCGCCGGCTCTGCCGGCACAATCCGGCGGCTTCATCGGGGATATGGTCGGCCGCAGCATGGACACGCTGTTCGGCGGAATGGGCGGAAATCTTTTTCTACTGACGGTCTTCCTGCTGTCGGTGACCTTAGCCACGGGAATTTCTTGGTTCGCGGTCATGGATTGGATCGGTGCCGGGGTGCTGGCGCTTATCGGGCGCTTTTCGGCCAAGACCGACCAGGCGGCGGAATGGAGCCGCACCCGTGCCATCCGCTCCGAGCGCGAAGAAGTCCGTAAAACCGAAACCGAGCGCCGTGCCAAGCGCGAGCCGATCAAAATCGCGGCGCCGGCCCCGACGTTGGTCGAAAAAAGCGACCGCGCCGAGCGTGAGCAGCAAATTCCGCTGTTCAATGCCGGCGGCGTCAGCGAGATTCCGCCGCTGTCTCTGCTCGACGATCCCAAGCCGCAGGGCAAGGGGTATTCCGAAGAAACCCTGGAAACGCTTTCGCGCCAGATTGAATTCAAACTCAAGGATTTCCGCATCGATGTGCAGGTGGTCGGCGCCTATCCGGGCCCGGTGGTCACCCGCTTCGAAATGGAGCCAGCGCCCGGCGTCAAAGGCAGCCAAATCTCCTCGCTCGACAAGGACATCGCCCGCGGCCTGTCGGTAAAATCGGTGCGTGTGGTCGATGTCATCCCGGGTAAATCGGTAGTCGGCTTGGAAATTCCGAATACCCAACGTGAGATGATTTATCTTTCGGAGCTGCTGCGCTCGAAGGAGTACGACAAGTCCAACAGCCCGCTGACCATCGCGCTCGGCAAGGACATTGGCGGCCGCCCAAGTGTTGCCGATCTGGCGCGCATGCCGCATCTGCTGGTGGCCGGCACCACCGGGTCCGGCAAGTCGGTGGCAGTCAATGCCATGGTGCTCAGCCTGCTGTACAAGGCCAGCGCCAAGGACGTGCGCATGCTGATGATTGATCCGAAAATGCTGGAGCTTTCTGTCTATCAGGGTATTCCGCACCTGTTGGCGCCGGTGGTTACCGACATGAAGGAAGCCGCCAATGGTCTGCGATGGTGCGTCGCCGAAATGGAGCGCCGCTACAAGCTGATGAGCGCTGTCGGCGTGCGCAATCTGGCCGGGTTCAACCGCAAGGTGCAGGACGCAATCGACGCCGGCCAGCCAATCATGGATCCGCTGTTCAAGCCCAATCCCGAGCTCGGCATCGAGGCGCGCCCGCTCGAAGCCTTGCCTTACATTGTGGTCATCATCGATGAATTCGCCGACATGATGATGATCGTCGGCAAGAAAGTCGAGGAACTGATCGCACGTCTGGCCCAGAAAGCCCGTGCCTCGGGCATTCACCTGATTCTGGCCACGCAGCGGCCTTCCGTGGATGTTATTACCGGCTTGATCAAAGCCAACATCCCGACACGTATCGCTTTCCAGGTATCCAGCAAGATTGACTCCCGGACCATTCTCGACCAGTCCGGTGCTGAGACCCTGCTCGGTCATGGCGATATGCTGTACATGCCGCCCGGCACGTCGTTGCCGGAACGTATTCACGGGGCATTCGTCAGTGACGAAGAAGTGCACCGCGTGGTCGTGCATCTCAAACAGCATGGTGGCGGCACCGAATACATTCCCGGCGTGCTCGAGGAAGTACAGATGATGGGTGACGGCGTGGTGGTCGGCGCTACCGGTCTTCCCGAGGTCAGCAGCAATAGCGATGAATCCGACCCCCTGTATGATGAAGCGGTCAAGATTGTCACGGAATCTCGCCGCGCTTCGATTTCTGGAGTCCAGCGCCGCCTTAAGATCGGCTATAACCGGGCCGCACGCCTGGTGGAAGCGATGGAAGCCGCCGGTGTCGTTTCCAAGCCGGAACACAATGGTGACCGATCCGTGCTGGCTCCGCCCCCGGTCAAGGGCTGATATGCGTCAACGACTTTTGTTTCTTCTGCTGTTCACCGCGGCTCTTCCCCTGCAGGCGCAGAGCGCACGCCAACAGCTGGATGCATTCGCCCGAGGCCTCAAAACGGCATCGGCACCCTTCCAGCAGATTGTGACCGGTCCGAACGGCGAAAAGGTGCAGGTCTTACAGGGGGTGATGCAGATGAAGTCACCGAACCGGTTCCGCTGGGAATACAGCAAGCCGGATGTGCAGCTCATTGTCGCCGATGGCTGGAAAGTCTGGATTTACGAGCCGGACCTGAAACAGGTCACGGTAAAGCCGCAGGACGCACTCAATCAGGATAATCCGCTGAGCGCACTATCATCGCCGGAGGCTCTGGACCGCTTTTACACAATCAGCGAATTGCCCTCAAAACAGGGCATCCAGTGGCTGCAACTGCTCCCGAAACGGCCGGAAAACTCGCCGTTCGACAAGGCATGGCTAGGTTTTGACGCAAATGGCCTCCGAAGCATGAGGCTGTTCGATAACCTCGGACAGGTTTCGGAGTTCAGCTTCGGTACCTGGAAGAGGAATGCCGCCATTGCCGATAGCAGATTCCGCTTTACGGCACCTGAAGGTGTCGAAACTGTTCAATGATTCTGGAGACATTGCATGAGTGATTCAGTCCGCATAAGCCCCGTCGACCGTTTTCTGGGTATCGTCGAGCGGGCGGGAAATCTATTGCCGCATCCGGCTACTTTGTTTTTCCTTCTCACGGTATTTGTTGTCGTTGCCAGCTGGTTTGCCAGCCAATTCGACCTCTCGGTAGCGCACCCCAAGACCGGCGAGCTGGTCAATCCGGTCAATCTGCTCAGTGCCGACGGTCTGCAGCGCATCATGGGCGGCCTGGTCAGCAATTTCACCGGCTTTGCGCCTCTCGGGACGGTGCTGGTGGCGCTGATCGGCATCGGTGTGGCCGAACACTCCGGTTTCATCGGCGCCTGCCTCAGGATTGTCGTGCTCAATGCTCCGCGGTTTCTCCTGACACCGATCATCGTATTTGCAGGCGTGATGTCCAACATGGCCAGCGAGATCGGTTATGTTCTGCTCGTGCCCCTGTCCGGATTGCTGTTTGTTGCCGCCGGCCGGCATCCCATTCTGGGCATTGCCGCGGCATTCGCCGGTGTTTCCGGCGGGTATTCCGCCAATCTGCTGCTAGGCACCATTGATCCACTGCTGTCGGGTCTGTCACAGGAAGCGGCACGCATCGTGGATCCGGCGTATTCGGTCAGCCCTGCGGCCAATATGTATTTCATGCAGGTTTCAACCCCGATCATTACCCTGCTGGGCTGGTTCGTGACCGAAAAAATCGTCGCCCGCCGCTTTCCGGATGGTAACTATGGCAAGGGCGATGAACGCATCGATGCCCTGTCGGCGTCCGAAAAGCGCGGATTGCTCTGGGCGGGTATTGCAACGGTTGCTCTGACAGCATTGGTTCTTTTGGCGACAATTCCACAGAACGGGATGCTGCGAATCCCCGGAGAGCCTGATCTCCTGAAGGCGCTGGCCCCCTTTCTGCACGGCATCGTGGCGCTCATTTTCTTTGCCGGCGCATTGATCGGCATTGCTTACGGTGTCGGCGCGGGAACCATCAAGAGCGATAATGACGTCATCAAGGGCATGTCGGCCTCGATGGCCACGCTTTCCAGTTATCTTGTGCTGGTGTTTTTTGCGGCGCAGTTCGTTGCGCTTTTCAATTGGACGCAGCTTGGTCTGATCTTCGCGGTGGAGGGTGCTGAATTTCTGAAAGCACTCGGGCTTCCCAAAATTCCGTTGTTGCTGGGATTCATCCTGTTGACCGCAACCGTGAACCTTGCCATGGGTTCGGCTTCGGCGAAATGGGCCTTGATGGCGCCGGTATTCGTGCCGATGTTCATGTTGCTGGGCTACTCGCCTGAAGTGACCCAGACGGCTTATCGCGTCGGTGATTCGGTGACAAATATCATTTCGCCGATGATGAGCTATTTCGCCCTGATCATTGCCTTCCTGCAGCGTTACGAGCCGAAGGCCGGCATTGGAACGGTGGTGGCGACCATGATTCCCTATTCAATTGTGTTCTTCATCGGCTGGTCCCTGCTTTTCGCCCTATGGGTCTTCATGGGCTGGGATCTCGGTCCGGGTTCCGGCTTGGTCTACCCGAAGGCCGGATGAGCGACCTGTTCGCCAAGTCGGCATTGCAACCGCTGGCCGAACGGATGCGGCCCCGACGACTGGCCGACATGGTCGGGCAAGACCGTCTATTGTCCGAGGAAGCGGCTCTGCGCAAGGCCATCGAGTCCGGCCGCATCCATTCCATGATTCTCTGGGGTCCGCCCGGTTGCGGCAAGACCACACTGGCACTGCTGGTTGCGCAATACGCCAAGGCGCGTTTCATCTCGATTTCGGCGGTGATGTCCGGCCTGCCCGAAGTGCGCAAAGTCCTCGTCGAGGCCGAACAGCATTTCCTGCGCGGCGAAGCCACGGTACTGTTCGTGGATGAGGTGCATCGGTTCAACAAGGTGCAGCAGGATGCTTTTCTGCCCTACATCGAGAAAGGCAGCATCGTGTTTATAGGAGCAACCACCGAGAATCCAAGTTTCGAGCTTAATTCGGCCTTGCTTTCACGTTGCCGGGTTCATGTCATGGATGCGGTGTCGGTCGAGGCCATCGAACGCGCGCTTGGGCTGGCACTGGCCGACCGGGAAAACGGTCTGGCCGCCTCCATCGTTATTTCTGACGCTCAGCTGCACAGCATCGCGCAGGCCGCCGACGGCGATGTCCGGCGTGCGTTGACCTTGCTTGAAATTGCCGCAGAAGTTGCCGGTACGGAGCACGGCGAGGTCACCGATGTCGTATTGCAGCAGGTGTTGGCTGACCGAACCCGTCGCTTCGACAAAGGCGGCGACCAGTTTTACGACCAGATTTCAGCTCTGCACAAGTCGGTGCGGAATTCGAACCCCGACGCAGCTCTGTATTGGTTTACCCGCATGATCGACGGCGGTTGTGATCCAGGCTATGTTGCGCGTCGATTGACCCGGATGGCGGTCGAGGACATCGGTCTGGCCGATCCACGGGCGCTCGGCATCGCCTTGCAGGCCTGGGATGCTTTCGACCGTTTGGGTGCACCCGAGGGCGAGCTGGCCTTGGCCGAATGCGTGCTGTATCTCTCGGTGGCGGCGAAATCCAATGCCGCCTACTTGGCCTATAACCTTGCCAAACGCGAGGTGCATGAGACGGGCAGCTTGGATGTGCCGCCGCACTTCCGCAATGCACCGACCCGGCTGATGAAGGATCTGGGGTACGGCAAGGACTATTCCTATGACCCGGATGTGGAAGGCGGCATCGACTATGCCCAGACCGGATTCCCGGACGCCTTGGGCGAAAAAGTCTACTATCAGCCGGTGGCACAGGGCGCTGAACTCAAGATCGCGGAAAAATTGGAGCGTATCCGGGCTTTGCGTAAAGCCCACGTTCCCCGCTGAAACACCGTTATTACGGGCTCTGGATGCATAAATGCCTTGCTGGACATGGCGTTCGGCGCGATAATTGGCATCTGATCAGCTCATTTCCGGATGCCGTACGATGTTAGACCCGATTCTGTTCCGCAGCCATTTGCCGGAAACCGCCGAGATTCTGCTGCGTCTGCGCGGCTTCGGTCTGGATGTCGCCCGTTTCGAGTGCTTTGAATCCGAACGCAAGCGACTGCACAGCCGCACCCAGGAGCTTCAGAATCTGCGCAATACCCGATCCAAGGCCATCGGCCAAGCCAAGGCGCAGGGCGCTGATGTGACCGCATTGATGTCGGAAGTTGCCGGTTACGGCGATGAATTGAAGGCATCCGAGCAGGCCCTGGATGCCTTGGTGCTGGAGATGCAGGCCGCAATGGCGGTCGTTCCGAACATTCCGCACGACAGCGTTCCTCTCGGCCGTGACGAACACGATAATGTCGAACTCAAGAAAGTGGGTCAGCCGCCGGTGTTCGATTTCGAGGTCAAAGACCATGTCGCCCTCGGCGAACGCCATGGCTGGCTGGATGCCGCGGCCGGCGCCAAACTTTCGGGCTCCCGCTTCACCGTGCTCCGCGGCGAGCTGGCCCAGCTTCACCGCGCACTGGCGCAGTTCATGCTGGACACCCACATCAATGAACACGGCTATATCGAACACAATACACCCCTGATCGTGAATGCCGAAAGCATGGCCGGCACCGGACAGCTGCCGAAATTCGAGGAAGACCTGTTCAGCACGCAGGTCGGCGACAGCAAACGTTACCTGATTCCGACATCCGAGGTCACGCTGACCAACCTGGTCCGCGATGAAATTGCCGATGATGCCGTCCTGCCGATGTGGCTGACCGCGCATACCCAGTGTTTCCGTGCCGAGGCCGGCAGCTACGGTCGTGATGTCCGAGGCATGATCCGCCAGCATCAGTTCGAAAAAGTCGAATTGGTGGCCATTGCAAGGCCGCAGGAAAGCTATGCCGTGCATGAGGCAATGACATCGCATGCCGAAGCCATTCTGGAGAAGCTCGGTCTGGCTTATCGCCGTTTGCTTCTGTGTACCGGCGACATGGGTTTCAGTGCCGCCAGAACGCATGATCTGGAGGTCTGGCTGCCGGGCCAGAACGCCTATCGTGAAATCAGTTCGATTTCCAACTGCGAGGCCTTCCAGGCCCGTCGTATGCAGGCGCGTTGGCGTAATCCGGAAACCGGCAAGCCGGAACTCGTCCATACGCTCAACGGATCCGGGGTGGCGGTGGGTCGCTGCCTGGTGGCGGTGATGGAAAATTATCAGAATGCCGATGGCAGCATCCGCGTTCCTGTGGTTTTGCAGTCTTACATGCGTGGAAAAACGCAGATCGGCTGAACCCCGAAAAATTCCTGTGGCGCGGGGATGCAATAGGCGCAGAATGCCCTTGTCGAAGTACCGCACGGCCGGGGATGCGGAATTCAACTTCCTGTGAATGTGTCGACCGGAAAAGCCCGACTGGATGTCGGGCTTTTTTGTGGCAAAAAAAACGCCAGACAGGGTCTGGCGGCGGCATGAAATGACCTAAAAGGAGATAAATCTACTCAGAGAGTCATTGCATTGTGATTCAGACACCCTGAACGCAGGCTGATGAGGCGTCAATAAAGCTGAATG
>JAJTGG010000016.1 GCA_021299355.1 Lysobacteraceae bacterium | reverse complement strand
TCACGCCCGAACCGGCTGCGCTCCAGCCACCACAGCAGACCGCTAGCCACCAACCAGCCGATGAACCAGGGCCAAGGCGAACCCGGTATCGGTACTTGTGATGCCATGGCCGTATTCGGAGTGCGCGTGGCCAATTTCAGCGTGGCGGTACGGATCATAGTGCGCCGCAGCGCTTCGCCTTCTTTTGGCGCGTGAACATAAAACGGCAAGCGGTTTTCGCCGCTGTTCAGCGTGTACCAGCCCGTGGCCTCCGGCCAGAATCCCGCGCAGCCCCGGTTCATTCCGGTGGTTTCGACAAGCAATTCCTGCCATTCACCCTCGGACTGAATGTTGGCATCCGGCTGTAACTGACAGAACACCACGCGTTCGTGCGGCCAGGCCAAATCGCTACGTCGCACCGGTGGCGCTTCCGATTGCGGACGCGCCAACACCGAAACCAGACTGCTCCAGATCCGGCTGTGGGCATCGCCGAAGCCGGCCAAGGCCAGACGGTAGCTGTCCGATAACAGGAGGACGCCGACGCGGCCATTACCCTGTGCACGCCAGATTGCCAAAGCTTCGCCCTGTGTGCCGACAAGCACACTCCTGGCATCGGCCCCGCTGACGCGAAGCGCTTGCCGGGTCAATGTCGGCCATTCGGCGCTTCCGGTATCCGGCTTCATTTGCACGCTTTGGGTGAGAGCTGCCGCCTCGATGCGCAAGCCCATCTGCCGGAAATCCGCGGTCGTCTGTGCCGACACCGGTCCGGTCACGCGCAGTAACAACCCGAGACCGTTTCCAACGGCCTCGCGGATTGTGCGTCGTTGGCCGGCATCGAATCCCTGCCAGGCCCGTTCGTCGACAATCAGCATGTCTTGCGCGGCCAAGGTGTCGGCATGGATTGCGGCATCCTCGGTGCGCACGGCCATGCCCGGTCCGAGATCGATGTGGCTTTGCAGCTGCAGACCCGCATCCAATGCCCAGCGCCGGAGCGCTTTCAGGTCGGGGCCGGGACCGCCGGAGCGGCTGAGCAGTTTCAATGCCGGTGGTTGGCTGACGGCAACCGGCACCGTGAAGCTCTCCCTGATTTTTCCCGTGGAATCCAAGACCCGCAGTTGATAATTCACCCGACCGGCCGCACGGGCGATGTCGGACAATGCGGCGTCTCCGGAGGCGTCGATGGCTTTGGCATCGACCAAGGCTCCGGAAGGGTCGCGCAATTCAATACGCGCACCGGCAATGCCGGAAACACGCAGTCGCAGCTGCCAACGGTTGCCGATCACAATGGATTCCGGCATCCAGAAATCCACCAGGCCGACAGGCGCTGCGCCGGGCAGAACCCGGATGCCATGGTCCGTCACCGACTCCCGATCACGCGCCGTCAGGCCGTCACCCACAATCAGCAAGCTTCCGATATCCGGCGACCGACGTAGCAATGTCGCCAGATCCGGAACACGCGGCACCTCTTTTCTTGCCGGGGCCTCCGGTAAGGCCACACGCTTACCCTCAGGAAGATTACCGACAGTATCGGAATGAGCCGTCATCACCACGCGTTCGCCAGCTGGCGCCTGCCGCGAGGGCGGTATCAGGGTGAAATACAGCATCAGCGCCGAAAGCGCGCTCAACACCGTCAAGGTAATGCCACGCCAGGGACGTGACGGATGGCGGCGTGCCGAAAGCTGGATCAGAACCGCGCTGATCAGCACGGCAATCGCGAACAGACCGGCAAGAAGGCTTGCTGAGATCATGGCTGCCACTCCCTTTGCAATGCACGCTGATAGGGACTCTCAACCGACTGCGGACGCCGCGCCTTCGGCATGGCCGGCGGCTTCGCCAATACCGGCCAAAGCAACCCTTTGACAGCCTCACGGCAACTGCGGCAATCCGGTCGGCTTTCCATTTCCGCCAGCGCCACTTTCAGGCCCAGCGCGTCGGGCAGACGATCGCCATGATCGACCATCCAGCGTTTCAAATCAGCCGTCTTCGGCGGATCCGCGGCATCAAGGCTTTGCCAGAACACCAACAGGGGAGCATCCTCGCGATCGGCGGCACGCAACAGGTCTTCGGGCGCCTTGAAGCCGCTGCGGTCGCCGCCGAGTCGACGGCTTTCATCAATCGGCGGCAACTCGGGACCGACACGCGCCAGATAAATCCGCTCGGCCTGCTGGACCTTCTTGATGAAGGCCAATGCCCGGTATTCAAAGGGCAGCGCTTTGGCCGGCTCGGCCTGCCGCAGGTGCAGTTCAGCCTGCCACATCTCATTCAATGCCGAGCGCAGCAAGGATTTGGTTTCGGCGTCCAACAAGGTGGCGGCTTCCGGAATATCATGCGTGTGGCCGAATTCCTCGAGGATGCTCTGATCGGAAACCGTCGCGGATTTTTCAGGCGCATTGCCGCCGCCATGGTCGTGGCCGTCATCCACACTGTGCTCGCCGTCTTCCGGCGGCGGTTCCGGAGTTTCGGTTTCTTCACCGAGGAACTGTCCATAACGCAGCCGCAGAATGCGCTGATCGACACCGATGGTATCGGAGCGGATTTCGAATTGTTCCCGACTGGTTTTCTTCTTTTCCGCCAACAGCTTTTCGGTATCGATGATGATCTGGCGCTGGCTGCGGAAATAGGCCGGCATCACTTTTTTCAGCATGCCTTCGACGCCGCTGGCCTCATAGGCGTCCTCGACCGGCCAGCGCAAGATATACGCGGCGCTGACCGAACTGTTGGCCTGTGGCCGGCGCCGGTCGCCGACACGGAACTGCACAATCAGATCATCGCCGGCCTGCATGCCGAGCACAGCCAGATCCAGCGTAACGGCATATCGTCGGCGTGTCCCTGTGCCCTGGCCGTTCAACGGCCGGCTGATGCTTTTAAATTGAATATTCTCACCGCTACCTTGGGCCAGTTGGATCTCCATCACCGCATCGGCCAAGCCGTAATCGTCTTCGGCCTCCAGCTGCAGCGGCCATGTGCGCTGGCCCGGTGCAAGCAGACTCAGGCTGCGATCGGGCAGACTGACGCGCCATTGCGGCGTCCGATCCGGAATGGCATCCAGCCGCTGCCAGGGTTTGGTCTGGGCTTGCCCGTCAATGACGACCCGGTACACATCCGATGCCGCCATGACGGCATCCGCTGTCCAGACATCGCCTTCGCGGCGCAGAAGCAATGTACGGCCGCTGAAAAACTGCAACCGCACCTGCTCGGGTTGCGGCGCGAAACGCAATTGCCAGGCAATGCGACTGCCCTCCGGAAATTTCGCCGGAAGACCGGCTTCGTTGCGCACCGCAAGTCCCGTGTACCCCGGCGGGCTGATTCGGAGGCGTGCTTCAATCAGTTTTACCGGAACCCGCAGCACCGATTCCGAGGTCGCTTTCGTGCTGGAGATCCCAGCAACCTGCGGCTTCGGCCAGAAATAGGCGGCAGACATCAGGACCAAGGACAGCAGCAGCAGTCCGGAAATACGTGCCATCGGATACGGCCGGCGCAGATCCTGCTCCGGCAAGGCCGCCAGCCATTGCTGCACCCGTTGACGCTGCAAGGCCACCAGACGCGGTTCGGCTTCCGGGTTGCCGAACAGCAGATCGGCACTGTTTTCCATGACTGCCAGCGCATCAAGGCGCTTTATCAGCCAAGCTTCGTCCCTGTTCTTCAGTCGGCGCTGCAAAATGATGCCCAACAACAATAACGCAGTCGCTACAAACACACCGGCAGCAAAGGTCCCGAAGCTCCGCCAGAGGATGAAGCCCATGGCTGCCAACAGCGGAAGGCTTGTGACAAGCGCGATGCCGGCTTCACGCCGGCGAGCCTGCCTGAGCCAGCGCATTGGACGCGCCACGACCGTCATGCCGGCAAGCTCCGGCCAGGTCGTGTGGCCAGAACGCGTTCGGCAACGAACAACAGCGCGACGCCAAGCATCAGCCACGGTTGCAACGGTTGCGGATCGGGCACGACAGGCGCGGCACCGGTACGTGGCTGTTGCATTGAGGCAAACGCGGCATCCGGTTGGGGTGATGTCGTCAGCACGGCCTGTAAACGCTCCGGAAAGGCGGCATCAAGCAGTGGCGGGGTTTGCGTTGCATTCAAGGGCTGTCGCCATTGAAGAATGCGCCCTTTGCCGACGGCCTGCTGCACGAGTAGGATGCTGCCGTCTTCCGCCCGCCAAAGCACGTCAGATGTTCCGGCATCGATTGCCGCATCCGGTGCCAGCATCAGCGTGCCGCCACCTTGAACCCACCGGCGAGCCGTTTTCGGAATTTTTCCGGAAGATAGATACACCCATATCCGCGCCGATTCCGGCGGTACGGCATCCGCGGCAAGTATCGGCACGTCGCGTTGCTTCGCCTCCGGCAAATGCGCTTGCCAGACCCGGTAGGCGGCACGGAAATACCGTGCACTGTCGGCCTTGGCCGGATCGGGTGTAAGCACCATGGCTGGCAGTTCATGCAGCGATTCATGTTCATGCATCTGGCCTTTGACAACCCGCCAATTCACCGGGCGCTGCAATTGCAGGCGTTCTGCATCCCAGCCGTGCAGACGTTCCGGAACCAACACCGTCAAGCGGGTTCCGGCGGGAAGCTTTGCATCCAGTTCGCGCAATAGACTTGCTACCGGCACCGTCGCGCTTGGCGCAGGACGCTCAGCTGTCGGAAATCCCGGAGCCAGCCAATGCCGGCTGATTGATTTCTCCGTAGACAGCTCGGCATCGGATGGCCAGATTACGCCCGGAACCGCCACCAACCAATGTTCCGGGGCCGACGAATGATGACGCACCGGAATCGCCAGAAAAAGCACAAGCAAGGTCAGCAGAAGCAAGCGAATCAGCAACAACAGCCATTCCTGCACGATCGGCTGACGGCGGGGACGGAAGCGGGCCTGCAACCAACGCAAGGCGGCGAAATCGGTGCGCTGCTGCTGCGAGCGCCGGCTGAGGTGAATCAGCACCGGCAGTGCCAGGGCAATCAGAGCGAACAACGCGGAGGGAAGAAGAAAATTCATGCGCCTTCCTGGAAGCGCGCCTTGCCCTGCGCGAACAGACGTTGCAATGGCGCGTCGAGACCTTCATCCAGAACATACGGCACATGGCGGATGCCGGCCGCGTTCAGGCGCAGCGCCAATTCCCTGCAGGCCGCGGAAAACGCATGCAGATAATCGTCGCGGGCGGCGGCGGCATCGGTCAACACCGTCGCGCCGGATTCGACATCGATGAAACGACGGCCGTCGCGGAACGGAAAGTCGCGCTCTTCGACTGTCATGATCTGGATGTTCAGCACCTCGCGTCGGGCTGCGGCAAGCCGCTCGCTTAATGCCAAAGGGCGTTCGTCGAAATCATCACTGAGCAGCAGTACCAGATCGTTGGCATGGATGCGTTCCCAAATCGGCCGACAGCCGGCTTCATCCGGCCAAGCACCGGCGGCGGTCAAGCCGCCCAGAACCTGCAGACAACGATCGCGATGGCGGGTACCGCTGCCGGCATTGATGACTTGCAGACGGTCGCCGCTGACGGCAATCAAGCCGAAACGGTCCCCCTGCCGACAGGCCAATTCGAATAGACAGGCCGCCTGCACCTTCGCGGCCTGCAAACGGCTCCAGCCGGGCCGCACGGCGTCGGACTGCGCCATCGAAGCACTCGCATCGAGCAGGACCCAGGCAGCCAAGGGACTGTCGCGCTCGGATTCCCGCACGAAAAATTTATCGGAGCGCGCATACAGCTTCCAGTCGATTTGGCGCGGCTCATCGCCGGGTTCATAGGCGCGATATTGGGCGAATTCCATGCCGGCGCCACGCGAACGGCTGTGATGCTGGCCGATGCCGAGTGCGCCGGACACCCGCCGTGACACCAGACGCAAGCCTTTCAGGCGCGCCCGGACATCGGCGGGAATCAAATCGGGTCCGGCCATAGCCTTACGGCTCAGCGCGGGTATGGGACCGCTGCCAACAGCAGGGCCACCACATCGTCGGCGCTTTTCTGTTCGGCTTCGGCCATGAAGGTCAACAGCAGGCGATGGCGCAGCACCGGCGGCGCCAATGCACGCACATCATCTTCAGTGACGGCGAAGCGGCCGTGAATCAGCGCACGCGCCTTGGCACTGAGCACCAGCGCCTGCCCGGCACGCGGACCGGCGCCCCATTTGACCCATTGCCCGATGCCCGGCGTTTGGGATTGCGGTCGGCTGGCGCGGACTAGACGATTGATCCAGACCAGCATGTCGGGGCTGATGTGGACTTCCCTCACCAGCTTCTGCAGACCGAGCACGGCTTCGCCGGCCATCACCATCGGCACGCGGGAAGAGCCGCTGCCGGTGGTCTGCATCAGGATGTCGCGCTCTTCGTTTTCGCTCGGATAATCGACACGGATATGCAGCAGGAAACGGTCGAGCTGCGCTTCCGGCAGCGGATAGGTTCCGGCCTGCTCCAGCGGATTCTGGGTCGCCAGCACGAAGAACGGTTCCGGCAGCGCATGAGTGATCCCGGCATAGCTGACGGTATGTTCCTGCATGGCCTCCAACAGGGCGGCCTGGGTTTTCGGTGGCGTGCGGTTGAGCTCGTCGGCCAGCAGCAGATTGGTGAATACCGGACCGGGCTGGAATTTGAAATGACGTTTGCCGGTGCCATGGTCTTCTTCCAGAATTTCGGTGCCGAGGATATCGCTCGGCATCAGATCGGGCGTGAACTGGATCCGCCGGAACGACAGCGCCAGTGCCTGCCCGAGTGAGCGCACCAGCAGGGTCTTGCCCAGCCCAGGCACACCTTCAAGCAGGCAGTGGCCACCGGCCAGCAGACCGATCAGCAGTTGTTCGACCACCGCATCCTGGCCGACGATGGCCTTGCCGATGGCGGCACGCAGCTCGCCGAGCTGTTTGAGGGTGGCTTGGATATCGGCTTCGGTACTGGTCATGGCGGGCGTTTCCGGTTGGGGTTATATGGCATCAGGCGTTCAGGGCGTACATCACGATATTGACCGCGAACTTGGTGTTGTCTTCGGCCAGGAAGCGCTTGTTGCGCCAATCGTAATCCCACTCACAGCCGTAATCCTTGTTGCTGTAAAGCAGGCCGAGACGGCCGTCGAATTCGATGCCTTTGAGGTAATCATGCACGATATCGTCGCCCCAGCCATTCAATTCGAAACTGGTGGTCGGCGGCTCGCTGAAGCGGAAGAAGCTGGAGTACAGCGGGTGCGTATTGGGAATCTTGCGTAGCGCCTTCGGTCCGAAAATGGAGGCCATCTGGGCCTCGAAGGATTTGGCGAACAGGCCATCGATGTCGTGGTTGCAGTCGTCCACGAACATGAACCCGCCGCTGCGCAGATAGGCTTCGAAGTTACGGCGCTCGGCTGGACTGAACTGGACCAGTTTGTGCCCGGCCAGATAGCAGAAGGGCGCCAGCCGCATTTTCGGGTCCGACAGGGCGATGACGTGTTCTTTCGGGTCGACCCGCAGGCTGGTGTAATCGATCAGCGAGGTAATGATGTTGGACGGCATACGCGCATCCACATCCCAGTCCCCGGACTCGTACATCAGGCGGGTGAAGCGGAAATCGTATTCGGGGCCTGCGGCGGCCTCTCGCGGCAGTGCGGCCATGGCCGCACCGCCGAGCATCAAACGCAGGAAGTCGGCACGGTCCATGCCGGCTCCCGGGGCGTCACACGGCGTCCGACAGGGACGTGAAGGTGAAATCGCGGATTTTCATCGGCGGAATCATCATCACGAACGGCGATTCATCGTCGCCGAGGCGGATCGGCTTGCCGAGTTCTTCGATGTTGTTGAGCATGATCACCGGCGACTCGTTGAAACGGAAGTTCTTGATCGGGTATTTGATTTCACCGTTCTCGATGTAGAAGGTGCCGTCGCGGGTCAGACCGGTCAACAGCACGGTCTGCGGATCGACCATGCGGATGTACCAGGTGCGGGTGACCAGAATCCCTTTCGCGGTGCCCTTGACCAGATCCATGGTGGACTTGGTTCCGCCAGCCATGATCAGGTTGCCGGGCGAGCCCTTGGCTTCCTTGCCCTTGAGCTTGGCCCAGTAACGGGAATACTCGAGATAGGACACCTTGCCTTTGTCGATGATGGTCATCTTCTCGCGCGGCAGACCCTCGCCGTCCCAGGGCATCACCGGCACATCCGGATTCCAGGGATCGGTATGCAGGCTGACGCGCGGATCGAACACCTGCTCGCCGAGCTTGTTGCCGCCGCCCTTCTTGGTCAGGAAGCTGCGGCCTTCATCGGACTGGCGGGCATCGAAGCCGTTTATCATGAAGGAAATCAAGCCGGCCGAAGCCGCCGGTTCCAGAATAACGGTGTACTTGCCCGGCTCCAATGCTTTCGCGCCGCGAGAGCCCTTGGCTTTCTGGATGGCCGTCTGGATTTCGCGCGAGGCCTTGAAGTCGTCGAGGCTGCCGGCATTGCGGGCGACCCAGCCGGAGCCGGTGCCGTCCTCGGTGCGCACGGTGCAGGTGTAATCCAGACCGGTCGACTGCTGATAGGCGAAATTGCCATTGCTGTTGGCCGAAGCGAAGAAGCCGACGCTGTCGGACAGAAAGCCGGCGGCGATCAGGCCGTCGTTCTTGCAGGGATTGATCGAATCGGCAGCGACCTGCGCGCGGTATTCCGGGGTAATGGCGGCGATGCCGGCGTTATAGGTCGGCGTCGGCTTATAGGTCTGCTTGCCGATGGCCGGAACGAACTCCTCGTTCTCGGGCGCCAGGCGCGCCAGTTCCTCGGCACGGCGGACCACGCGCGCCAGTGATTCGTCATCGAACTCGTTGATGGTAGCGACGCCGACACGCTTGCCGAACGCGACCTGCACCGCCAGTTCGGCATTGGTGACGATGCCGCTGGTGGACACGTTGTTCAGCGCGAAGCGGATGTTGCCGTTGATGCCGCCGCCGAGGGTGGCGGTGCATTCGTCGGCCTTGCTCAGCGCGATGACCTTGTCGAGGATCGCTTTGGCCTGTTGTTCCGTATACATGCTCATGGATGCTTGCTCCTGTAGTGAGGTCGGTTAGCCCAGGGACCGGGCCGTGCTGATGACGTTGATGCCGTCGAAGCGCGCGGTACTGGAACCGTGCGAGACTGCGGAAACCTGGCCGGGCTGACCCTTGCCGTCAAAGAACGAACCGCCGAAACGGTAGTCGCGCTCGTCGCAGATAGCCGAGCAGGCGCTCCAGAATTCCGGGGTGCGGATCTGGTAGGCGACGTCCTCGACCATGCCCTTGATTTTGCCGTTCTCGATTTCATAGAACAACTGGCCACCGAACTGGGCGTTGTAGCGCTGCTGGTCGATCGAGAACGAACCGTCGCCGATGATGTAGATGCCTTTCTCGACATTTTTGATCATGTCGGCCACCGACAGCGGTGATTTACCCGGTTCAAGCGACACATTGGCCATGCGCTGGAACTGCACACTCGACCAGGAGTCGGCATAACAGCAGCCGTGCGACTCGGATTCACCGATGATATGGGCCTGGTCGCGGATGGCCTGGTAGTTGACCAATGTTCCGTCCTTGACCAAATCCCAGCGCTTGGTGCGGACGCCTTCATCGTCATAGCCGACGGCGCCGAGAGTGTTCGGCTGGACCTTGTCGGCGAACAGGGTAACCCGGTCGCTGCCGTATTTGAACTTGTCTTTCAGTTTGTCGATGGTGGCGAAGCTGGTGCCGGCATAGTTGGCTTCGTAACCGAGCACGCGGTCGAGCTCGAGCGGGTGTCCGACGTTCTCATGGATGGTGAGCCAGAGGTGCGAAGGGTCGAGCACCAGATCGTACTTGCCGGGCTTGACTGAGGGCGCTTTCAGTTTCAACTGCGCCTGCTTGGCGGCGGCAATGGCGTCTTCCTTCATGTCAAAGCGGTCGTTGTAGGCCATCAGGCCATTGGGCAGTTCGATGTGGCGGTCGCCGTCGAGGTATTCATAGCCCATGCCCATCGGCGAGGACAGGCTGTCACGGCTGCGGAACTTGCCGGTGGTCTTGTCGATGGCGGTGACCGTGAAGGTCGGCCAGATCCGGTGCACATCCTGATCGATGTAGGAACCATCGGTGGAGGCGAAATATTTTTGTTCGTTGACCAGAAACAGCATCGAGTTCACGAAATTGGCGCCGGCGGCCATGGCCGCGCTGTTGGCGGAAAGCAGAAGATCAACTTTTTCCTTGACCGGCACTTCCATCGCATTTTTCTTGATCGGCGTCGCCCAGGACACCTCGCCGACGCCCTTGACCGGCGCCAACTGCACCGGCTTGGTCTGTGACTTGGCATTAGCTTTGGCGATGGCGACCGCCTGCTGGGCGGCTTTAGCGATAGCCGCATTGCTGAGGTCGCTGGTCGCCGCGAAGCCCCAGGTGCCATTGGCGATGACGCGGACCCCGGCACCGATGGACTCGGTGTTGACCACGTTCTGCACCTTGTCTTCGCGGGTAATCACGAATTGGCGCATATAGCGGCCGATGCGGACGTCACAGTAGCTGGCACCAGCAGCGGTTGCGGCGTTCATGGCGATATCGGCCAGCACTTTCTTGCGTGCCGGATCCATTTTGGTCAGCAATGCCTCGGCCGCCACGGCATTGCCGAAGCCGGGAATCATGAAGCCGCTCAGGCCAATGCCCGATGCCGCCAAGAAATGTCGTCTATCCATCGCAGTGCTCCTGGGTTGTAGAGGGGGTCGCGCCGCCGGACGACGGCGTGCGAATCCCCATCATAGAGAAGGCCGCACGGCATTGGCATAGCCCATAAGTCATGCCGGCGGGACTCATCCGAGTGAGCGCGCGGTATTGATGATGTTGATGCCGTCGAAACGGGTGGTGGCTGCACCGTGGGAGACCGCCGACACCTGGGACGGCTGGCCTTTACCGTCGAAGAAGGACCCGCCATGCCGGAAATCGCTTTCATCGCAGATCGCGGTGCAGGCGTTCCAGAACTCCGGGGTCCGGATCTGGTAGGCCACATCTTCGATCATGCCGGTGATTTTGCCGTTCTCGATTTCATAGAACAACTGGCCGCCGAACTGGGCGTTGTAACGCTGCTGATCGATCGAGAATGAGCCGCGGCCGAGGATGTAGATGCCTTTCTCGACGTTTTTGATCATGTCTGCGGGCTTCAGGGGCTTTTTACCCGGCGACAGCGAAACGTTCGCCATGCGCTGGAACTGTACATCCGACCAGCTCTGCGCATAGCAGCAGCCCTGCGATTCGGCCTCACCGATGATGTGGGCCTGGTCGCGGATGGCCTGGTAATTGACCAGAATGCCGTCCTTGACCAGATCCCAGCGTTTGGTGCGCACGCCTTCATCGTCATAGCCGACGGCACCGAGCGTTCCCGGCACGGTCTTGTCGGCGAACAGGGTGACGATGTCGCTGCCGTAGCGGAAGCCCTGCTCGCGCTTGTCGAGCGTGGCGAAACTGGTGCCGGCGAAGTTGGCTTCATAACCCAGCACACGGTCGAGTTCCAACGGGTGGCCCACGTTTTCATGGATGGTCAGGAAAAGATTGCTCGGATCAAGTACCAGGTCGTACTTGCCCGGCTTGACCGAGGGTGCCTTGAGTTTCTGCAGGGCATGCCGTGCCGCCTGCTCGGCATCCTCGCGCATGTCATAACGGTCTTTGTAAGCAGTAAGGCCGTTTGGTAGAGCGATACTGCGACCGCCCTCGAGGTACTCGTAGCCCATGCCCATCGGCGACGACAGCGCATTGCGGCTGCGGAACTTGCCGCTGGCCTTGTCGATGGCGGTGACATTGAAGTTCGGCCAGATGCGATGCACGTCCTGATCGATATAGGAACCATCGGTGGAGGCGAAATATTTCTGTTCATTGACGATGAACAGCTGCGAGTTGATGAAGTTGGCGCCAGCGGCCATGGCCGCGGCATTCACGCCGAGCAGCAGCTCGACCTTGTCCTTGACCGGAACCGCCATGGCGTTGCGGCCGATCGGCGTGGCCCAGGACACCTGCCCGACGCCCTTGACCGGCGCCAGACGCACCGGCTCGGTCTGCGCCACGCTGTTGGCTTTGGCGATGGCCACCGCCTGCCGTGCAGCACGCGCGATGCCGTCATTGCTCAGATCGCTGCTGGCGGCAAAACCCCAGGTGCCATTGACGATGACGCGGATGCCGGCACCGGTGGATTCGCTGTTGAGCACGCTCTGAACGCGCTTTTCGCGGGTGGTGATGGATTGCCGCAGATAGCGGCCGATGCGGACATCGCAGTAACTGGCGCCGGCAGCGGTAGCGGCACCGAGTGCGATGTCGGCCAGCACTTTCTTGCGGGCCGGGTCCATCGTTTCCAGAAGGGCTTCGGCGGCCACAGCACGGCCGAATCCGGGAATCATCAGACTGCCGAGCGATGCGCCCGAAGCCGCCAGGAAATCACGTCTGTCCATCAAAGCTTCTCCATCCCGCGAAATGTGTCAACCAACTCTCATCATAACTGAAATCGGGGTCCGGACAGGGCGTTACAGGCTAAGGTCGTTGAATATTTCAGAAAGATGAATTCAATCAACGCAGCCTCAACGAAGTCATCATCATGTTGACCGTAGTCCTTTCCCAGATCCAGAGTCTCTGAATTCAAAAACGTAGCTCTGACGATAACATCAGCGCAAGGCCTTCGTTGTAGATATCACCCTCATACACAGTGCGACGCCAGGTCGCTTCGAGTCCGAGCGTAGTCATCGGGCTCGGATCCCAGAAAAGGTTGGCAAATGTTGTCTCGTTGGAGCGCACTTCCGGCTGCACGCCATTCTTGGACCATGCACGATCTCGACCGTAGCCGAAGTGGGTATGCAGAGTCGGACGCCACCACCAAGCAATCTCGGCCCATCCGCCCTGGCTGCGCACAGCCGCCCGATCTGTAGTCACGGTCTGGAAGATGCCGCCAAGATAGGGTGCGAATGCGCGCCCGCGGTAGAGCTCGCCCTGCAATCCCAGTCTTTGACCGATACGCACCGCGCCCTCGATTGCGATTCCTGAGAGATTCGTGTCGTAGGCGGGGAAGGCGTTGGACAGCGAGAAGCTGCGGAACGATCCGTTGGCACCAGATAGACCTACTTCCCACTGCGGATAGGGCACGAGAGACGCTTCGGAATCCGCCGTGCCGCGGGAAAAAGAGATACGCGCCTCGTAGTTCGGCTGTCCGGTGTTCTCGGTAGAGGCAAGCGACGGTGGCTGGATGTTGGAGGGCTGCGCATCTGCAAGCGCCCCCTGGAACGTCCACTTTCCAGTGTCTGTGTTGATAAAGCGCTCAGCACGCAACTGTGGCTTCATCGAATTACCCGGATTGCCGGACCCAGCCATGCCCGACATGCTGTCGACCATCCGCGGGATTTTCGGACTGAAGACGTCAGGTTGCAGACCCGCGGCAAAACGCCAGCGATCGTTAGCCGCCTCGACGTAGGCCACCCCCGGGTATACACCATACTTGCCCGATAGCAGATCGCCGTCGAACAGCTGCGCCTGAATCACACCCCCAAGCTGGAAGCCACCAAGCTCACGGCCGCGGATGGCGATAAGAAGCGTCGAGAGGCGTGCATCAATCTTGGTGGTACCTTCGCGCACCCCCGGCACCGAGGGGAGTACGAGGAACGGTGCGGCGTCGGGCAGCATACGCGCGCTGGTGGTGTTGACCGTAGTGCGTAGCGAACCACCGATGACGACACTGACGCCGTCATAGCGGGCGGTAACGAGCGGCGGCGGCATCGCCGCTGGCTCGGCCACAGCGATCGCGGCCTGGGCGGGCTCAACATTCGTTGCAGCCTCTGCAGCGGCGATTGGAGCGGACACGGTGCTGCCGAGTCGCCGCTCGAGCTCATCGATCTGCGACTGCTGCTCGCGCAGTTGGTGCAATTGCGACTCGAGCAGGTTCTGCTGCGCCACTAGCTTGGCTTTGAGCACGGCGAGCTCTTCAGCAGAAGGCGCGGACGCGGGTGTCGTCGCCTGCGCCATGCCGCCCCCAAACACCAGCACCGTGCCGAGTAGCACGCCCCGCACGGCGACGCGCGATCTGCAGCTCATCAGGGCTTGGCCTCATAGACCGTGACCCCTTCCTTAAAGGTCCGCACCACCTGGATGTCTTTGATGGTGGCTGGGTCGACCTTCAGCGGGTTGGCCGACAGCACCACCATGTCGGCGAGTTTGCCGACCTCCAGCGTACCTTTACTCTTGTCCTCCTTAATCTGATACGCAGCTGAGCGTGTAACCGCACCGAGTGCGGCGTAAGGAGTCACGCGCTCGTCAGGGCCGATAACGCTGCCACTCGCCGTGCGGCGGTTTACCGCGGCGTCCACGAGAGCCAGTACGGAGGGCGAGGGCGTAACCGGCGCATCATGCGACAGCGTCCAGGGCAACCCCAACTTCTCGAGGGTGTTCGCGGCGGCCGCCTTGTTAGCACGCTCGGCGCCCCAGAGCCGCAATACGCCATCGCCCGCCGTCACGATACCGGCGGAGAGGAAGGTTGGAATTGCGCCCACCTTCTTCATGCGCTCGATCTGGTCAGGGCGCATGTAGGTGCCATGGATGAACACAGGCCGGTGATCGCGCATGCCGTGTTTCTCGATGGCCTTCTCGATGGCGCGTAGCGCCTGCTCGACGGCTGCGTCGCCGTTCATATGCATGTTGATCTGGATGTCGCTGGTCCAGAAGCGGTCGAACGCGGCCTGTAGCACCTCGTCGGGAATCTGTTGGAACCCAGAGTAGATGCCGGTCTTGCCCGGCGGGTTGTTGGTGTATGGCTGGGTGAACCAGGCTGTGTCAAGGCTGCCATCGAGCCAGTACTTCACACCACCCATGCGCACGCGGTTGATGTAGCTCTTGTTGAGGTCGGGGCGTTTGTCGAGTAGCTTCTGGGCGACACCCGCCTCGTCCGTCGCGTAGGCGCGCGACACGCCATAAGCGGCCTCGAGCACCTGATCGGTGATCGAGTCCTTGGCGCAAATATAGAGGTCGATGGGCAGTAGTTTCTTCTCGATCGCGTTAAGCACAAGATCGATGTCGTCGTTGCCAAGGCCGAGCCCGCAATCCTGTGCTGTAGTTTGGCCATGCTTCGCCCACTCGGCAGCGCCGGCTTTCATCGCACGGTCGGCGAGCTCGCCGGTGAACGCAGGGCGCTGTGCGCGCACGGCATTGAGCGCCGTCTCTTCCATGGGGCCGAGCGGCTCGCGGCTGCCTTCCTTGCGGGTGAAGTTGCCGCCCTCGGGGTCCGGCGTATCCGCCGTGACGCCCGCGAGCTTCAGCAGCGCCGAGTTGGCGGAGCCGAGATGGCCGGATGAATCGACGATCATCACCGGACGGTTGGCGCTCACCTGATCGAGTTCGGCAGCGGTCGGCGTGCGGTTCTCGGCGAGACCTGCGGCCTTGTAGCCGAAGCCGACGATCCACGCGCCCTTGGGCACCGTCTCGGCGTGCTTCTTGAGACGCGTGAGTAGTTCTGCGAGGTTGGCGGATCCCACGAGGTCGGCGTCCATCAGGTTCTTGCCGAAGTAGACCATGTGGCCGTGGGTGTCGATGAAACCCGGCACCAGCGTCTTGCCAGCAAGGTCAACCTGCGTCGCGCCGGCGCCCGCGGCTTTATCCACCTCGGCACGTGTGCCGACGGCGAGGATCTTGCCCTCGCGCACCGCGAGCGCCTCGGCGTAAGCCGGCTCACGGCCCGCCATGGTGAGGATATCGCCGCCCGCATATACGGTAGTGATGGCCGCATTCGCCACTGCAACAGCGTCGGTTGATGCTGTGTCGGCATCCTTACGCGAACAGGCTACAGCCAGCAGTAAGGCCATAGTGGTGATCAGCACGATAGCGCGCCGTGAAATACTTGTCAGCGGCATTAATTCACGGACAGTCTGATTCTGGGTCATGAGCTTCTCCTTTTCTAGTTGAACAGCGTCAGTGTTCGGCGGCCGGGATGGCTGACCCCGGCCGATACCATTTGGGTTGTAAATCTGCAGGGACGACCAGATGATCGAGCATAAGCTGGTGCAGCGATGGATTAAGCATCGCTATCGGCAAATAATTAAGCTTATATATCAGAGGCAGGATCATGTTAATTAAATTGGTACTAGCGGTCATTTTTTCGCTGTTAGCGAAAAGCAGAAAATCGGCTATGAAATATCGTGTATCCATCACAACACTTTTGGGTAATATCAGTTATTAATAGGCCAAATTAATGATGTCACTTCCCCAAAGAGGTAGCGTGATATTCCGCATATTAGTGATTGGCTCAGGCAATTTCAACCCACTGCCGAGGGATCCTGCCATGCTATGGTTGCTGGAACGCTGCTAGTGGCAAGGACCGGGCGCATTGACGATGAAAAGGCATTCTCCGTCCCGCGAAATGCGTCAACCAACTCTCATCATAACTGAAATCGGGGTCCGGACAGGCTGCCAAGGCCATTACCGGAACGGACTGAAACAGTCAAAGCGTTGCACCACGCCCTTGAAACCGAACGCGGCCCACTGCGCCGGCGTTCCGGCATCACTTTGGCTTGTGAATCCGGCCGCTTCCATCCGCTTCCTGAAACGCACATGCAGACGGCGCTTGGGATCGACGATGATGATGCGCGTCGTGGCATCGCTGTGCCGGGCCAGAAATTCCGATAGCAGTACCGGATGATCCGGCTCGTACAGCAGATCGCTACCGATGATCAGATCGAAAACTCCCAGATCGGGATTCGGCATGCGCCAATCCAGGCGCTGGAAGGGCGTATCCGTCAAGGCGTTTCGCCGGCTGTTGTCGTGCAGAAAGACTTCCGCACGCGGATGGTAATCGGTCGCCAGAATATCGCCGCCACGCGCGTTGATGACCAGACTGGCCATGCCAAGACCGCAACCCAGCTCCAGGATGCGACCGCCGCCAAGCGGCTCGCGGCTGAGCAGATCAGCCAGCAGAAGACCGGATGGCCAGAGCATGCCGAAGAACGGCCAGCTCGCCGATGAAATGCCGAGCGCCTCGGTCACGCCGTCCGGATCGTCGAATTGATTACCGTCAATCAGGCAACGGATGCGGTAGGCAATGCCGTCGAAATGATGGGTGTCGACACGGGTCTGCAGCGGCGGGGCCATGGCGTGCTCGGATTCAAATCGTGAGTGATATGAATCCCGGGCAAGTCCGAACCGGCGTGCGGGCCGGATCGGCCGCAGGCGGGAACGGAGCTGGACAAATCCATGCGAGCCCCCACCCTACGCCTTTGCCGGCATAAACGCCAGCGGATCAGTAGGCGAACTGTTTGAAGATCTGGTCGATGTCGCCGTTCCAGACGCCGTGGTAAAGCGCCAGCTTGCGTTCGGCCGGCGTTTCATTGGCCAAGGCAATCTCCATCAGCGGATGCAGGAAAAGCGCCTCGTCGTCGCCGTGGCGATTCAGCCGCCGCCGGTTCTTCAGCCCAAGCGCCGAAATCTTGAGCGCTTCGATGGCCAGTTCGCGCAGGCTGCTGTTGCGGAACGGCAGCTTCAGGCCGTGCTTAGGAACGCCGTCGCGCAATTGGTTGCGTTCGGACATGCTGAAATCCTTGACCAGATCCCAGGCGGCATCCAGCGCCTCGGTGTCGTACAGCAGACCAACCCAGAATGCCGGCAGGGCGCAAAGCCGCCGCCACGGGCCGCCATCGGCGCCGCGCATTTCCAGATATTTCTTCAAACGTACTTCCGGAAAGGCGGTGGTCATATGGTCCGACCAGTCGGCCAGCGTCGGCAATTCGCCCGGCAGCGGCGCCAGTTTTCCGTTCAGGAAATCGCGGAAACTGCGGCCGGCGCAATCGATGTATTTTTTGTCGCGGTAGGCGAAATACATCGGCACGTCGAGCAGGTAGTCAACATAGCGCTCGAACCCGAAACCGTCCTCGAACACGAAGTCGAGCATGCCTGTGCGGTCGGGATCGGTATCGGTCCAGATGTGCGAGCGATAACTCAGGTAGCCGTTTGGCTTACCCTCGGTGAACGGCGAGTCGGCGAACAGGGCGGTGGCGACCGGCTGCAGGGCCAAGGACACGCGGAATTTCTTGACCATGTCAGCTTCGTTTTCGAAATCAAGGTTGGTCTGCACGGTGCAGGTGCGGGTCATCATGTCGAGTCCGAGGGAACCGACCTTCGGCATGTATTCGCGCATGATCTTGTAGCGGCCTTTCGGCATCCAGGGCATGTCGGCGCGCGTCCATTTCGGCTGGAAGCCCATGCCGAGAAAACCAATGCCGAGCTCATCGCCGACCGTCTTCACTTCCGACAGATGCTGGTTGGTTTCCCTGCAAGTCAGATGGATGTTTTCCAGCTGGGCACCCGACAGCTCGAATTGTCCGGCCGGCTCCAAGGTAATCGAGGCATCATCACGCAGCAGGGCGATGATGTTGCCGCCCTCCTCGACCGGCTGCCAGCCGAAGCGGGTCAATCCCTTGAGCAGGGCGCCGATGCCGTTTTCACCCTCGTAGACCGGCGGGCGCAGGTCATCAAGCCGGAATCCGAATTTTTCGTGTTCGGTGCCGATCCGCCAATCCTGCTGCGCACGCGCGCCCGAGGCATGAAAGGCGATGAGCTGATCTTTGCCGGTAATCAGAGGGGATTTGTTATCAGCCACGTTCGCTTCCTTCGATGGGATCCGCCATTAGCCAGCCGGTGACCACCGCGCGTGCTTCGTCCAGGCCGAGCTTGGCCGAACCGGAAAACAGCTGCGCGCTGGCGCGTCCGGCCAGCTCATTCTTCACCAGCGCCAAAGTGCGGGCCTGTTCGC
This sequence comes from Lysobacteraceae bacterium, assembly GCA_021299355.1. Lineage (GTDB taxonomy): Bacteria > Pseudomonadota > Gammaproteobacteria > Xanthomonadales > Xanthomonadaceae > Arenimonas. The sequence goes on along the minus strand of JAJTGG010000016.1, from coordinate 11,625 downwards.
TGCGGCCGAGCTTGTCGGCCTTGGTCAGCAGACAATGCACGGAAATATTGCGTTTGAAGGCGTAGTCCAGCATCTGCAGGTCGTAATCACGAAGGGGGTGACGCACGTCCATCACCAGCACCAAGCCCACCAGCGGCTCGCGGATCTGGAAATAGCGGGTGATGAAGGCCTGCCAGTGATCACGCACGGCAATCGGCACCTTGGCATAACCGTAACCGGGCAGATCGACCAGATAGCGGTTTTCGGTGATGCGGAAGTACACCAGATGCTGGGTGCGGCCCGGCGTCTTGGACGTCCGGGCCAGGCTGTTCTGGTTGCAGAGCACGTTCAGCGCCGTCGATTTTCCGGCATTGGAGCGGCCCGCGAACGCGACTTCGGCCAGACTATCTTTCGGCAACTGGGCAAGGGCATTGGCCGAGAGCACGAATTCGGCTTGGGCAAGGGGATTGGCCATGAGGACCGCTATGGGGGAGATTGGCCTATTCTACCCTTTGTTTCTCCGGCAAAACGCCGTAACGGATTGACCGAACCCCGTAAACACTGGGATAATTGGCGACTGACGGGCTTGCCCGACGCTTAACCCACTTTTTTGCTTTCGGAGTCTCAATGAAGCTCTCCCACCTCCTCGTCCTGAGCACCGCCCTGGTATTCACCGGCGCCATTGCCCAACAGGCTGTCGCTCCGGCCAATCCGGAGACCGTTCCGGTCGTTGCCGTGGATACCGGTCCGGTCAAGCCTGGTGATCCGAAAGCAGGCCAAGCCAAAGCCGGCGCCTGCGCCGCCTGCCATGGTGTGGATGGCAATGCCGCCATCGCGCTGTATCCGAAACTTGCCGGCCAGCACGAACAATACATCTGGCGCCAGCTGAAGATGTACAAATCCGGCGAACGCAACAATGCCATCATGCTCGGCCTGGCCGCGGTACTGACCGAACAGGACATGCGCGATATCGGCGCTTACTTTAGCCAGCAGAAGGTCATCGCCGGACTCGCCGATGAAACCGTCATTGCCCAGGGCCCGAACGCCGGCAAGAAATTCTATGAGGTCGGTGAAAAAATCTACCGCTCCGGCAACGCCACCAACGACGTTCCGGCATGCATGGCCTGCCACGGCCCTGCCGGTGCCGGCATGCCCGGTCCGACATATCCCGCACTCGGCGGCCAGCACGCCGATTACACCAGCCTGCGTCTGAACGAATTCCGCGCCGGTACCGTGTGGGGCAAGGACAAAAACGCCAACGTCATCATGTCACAGGCCGCCAAAGGCCTGAGCGATGAAGACATCCAAGGTCTCGCCACCTACCTGCAGGGCTTGCACAAAGCCGGCAAGCCTACTGCGAAGTAAACCCCTGACAGCATCCGTTCAGCAAGCCGATAGCATGCTGATGTTATCGGCTTTGTTTTTCCCAAAGGAGTAATCATGATCCGTCATCTTGTATTGAGTCTGTTGCTGCTCGCCCCGCTCGCCGTCGGCGCCCAATTGAAGGCCGGCGTGCCGGTTGCCGGCAAGGATTATGTCGTACTGAATCCGGTGCAGCCGACCTGGGGCACAGGCGGCATCGAAGTGGCCGAAGTGTTCGGCTATACCTGCATCCACTGTGCGCAGTTCCAGCCTTTGGTCAACAACTGGAAAAAATCATTGCCGGCCGATGTCAAACTGCGTTATGTTCCGGCGGCCTTCGGTGGTATTTGGGACAACGGTGCCCGCGCTTTTTTTGCTGCCGAAGCCCTGAAAGTCCAAGAACGGACCCATGACGCGGTATTCAAAGCCGTGTTCATCGACAAAAAAGTGAAGACCGCCAGCGTGGAGGAATTCGCCGACGTCTACGCCAGCCTCGGCGTCGACCGTGCCAAAATCCTGAGCGTGATGAACAGCACCACCGTGTCCGGAAAGGTCAACCGTGCCCGCCAGTTCGCACAGCGGGCCGGCGTCAACAGCACACCGACCATCATCGTCAACGGCAAATACCGCATCACGGCCAAATCGCACGAAGAATCCCTCAAAGTCGCCGAATATCTGGTTGCCAAGGAGCGTGCCGCGCTGCCTGCGGCTCCGGCAAAAAAATAAATGCCCGCCCCGCCCGGCGGGGCCGCTCATGACCGACCGTCGGATCAAACTCCTCAGCAGTAACATCCAGGCCGGATCCATCACCCGGGCGTACAGCGAGTATGTGACTCGCTCATGGTCACATATGTTTCCGAACGGAAAGCGCGGCAATCTGGACGCACTGGCACAGACCTATGCGCCCTTCGATGTGGTCGGCCTGCAGGAGTGCGATCCGGGCAGTTTGCGCTCCGGGTTTTCCAACCAATCGGATTATCTGGCGGAAAAGGCCGGCTTTCCCTTCAGCTCGCACCACGCCACCCGTCGCATCAGCCGCTTCGCTGGCTCCGGCAACGCCCTGCTGTCGCGCCTGAAACCGTTCAAGATCGAGCATTTCGTCCTGCCCAGTCGGATACCCGGCCGGGGGGTGTTGCTCGCGGAATTCGCCAATGAGGGATTGCCCTGGAATATCGCCGTTACCCACCTGTCGCTGAGTGCCAGTGCGCGGCGCGTGCAGATCGCGTATCTTGCCGAGCTGCTGTCCGACAGGCCCCGCCTGGTGCTGATGGGGGATTTCAACTGCGACCTGCTGGCCCCGGAAATGAGCCGGCTGTTCCAGTTCACCAGTCTTGCTCCCCCGCAGATCAGTCTTCCGACCTTCCCGAGCTGGGCCGCGAAACGCCCCATCGATCATATTCTGGTCGGCGGCATGGCCAGCAGCCAATACCAGACGCACATCGCGGCGGGGTCCGATCATCTGGCGATCGCATTGGAACTCGAACTGCCGGAAATCAATCCAGTGAATAGCCCATGGCCAAAACAGCCGGTTCCAGCTGCGCCATGACTGCGGCATCGAAATACGGACGGTAATGCCGCCAGCGTCCCATGGCTTTGGTATTCAGTGGCTGCATCACCTGGGCATAGCTCGGGGTATGGATAATCGCCTTGTTGCGGGCATGCGTGCTGTTATCGAGCCAACCGGCATCCCAGGGAAGGTCGAGGAACGCGGCAATTTCACGGGTGCTGGCTTCCGGATCTTGGACCAGATTTTCGTAGCGCGAGACCAGCACCGGAAGATCGAGCTTCGGCATCAAGGCCTGCCAGTAATCCGCCATGGCGATATACAAATCGGCAATGCGGCCAAAATCGGAAAACGCACCACCGAGCACGGTCGAACGCAGATTCTGCATGTAGCAGCTCAGGATGACATCGCATGGGTGGCGAAGCGCCAAAATAATCTTCGCCTGTGGAAACAGTGCCCGGATCAACGGGACGCGTGCCCAGTTCAGCGGGTTTTTGTCGACCAAACGCCGTCCGTCACGCTCTGGAACAAGTGCCTCGGTCTGTTTGAAATAGTAATTCCGCAGCTGTTCACGCTTCTGAGCATCAAGTGCGGCAAGCTCGGATGGATAAACGATTCCGTCGTTTTGCAATGCCAACAAGGTCTTCGGCAGATACGGCTGTTCATCAAAGGACACCAGCCCATCGCGAGCATCGAGAATCTGCTCCAGCAACGTCGTACCGGAACGTGGAAAACCGACCACGAACACCGGATCGGGCCGGTGATCAGCCGGCGCGGCGAGCGCAGGCCAATGACCACTCACGGGGACGCGCAGCAGGGCAAAGAAGTCCAGAGCCTGGTGGTCACCGGCGGCATCGGTCTTGATCCGGTTGCGGGTCGCATGTGCGGTATTGAAGACCTGCCAGGCTTCGGCATACCGGCCGACCTTGTCCAGGCATTGTCCGTAATCGAATCCGACCTGGCTTTTCCAGAGCGGATCGGAGACATCGGCTTCATATGCCGCACCCAAAAAGCGGCAGGCTGATGTATTGTCGTTCCGTCGCGACGCCAGCTTGCCCTGCATTTGATTGACTCCAGCATGTTGTGCGGAATTCAAGGGCAACACCTGTACCCTGGTGAGGGCGTCCTGCATACCATCGAGGTCATTCGCGCGTTCGCAGGCAGCCGCCAGCCCCAGCCACGCCTCGGCATAAGCGGGCGCACGCGCAACCAGCGCCCGGTATTCCGGCATCGCGCGGGTAAATTGTCCGGTCTGCATCAGAAGCCCGCACAAACGGTAATGCTGGAATGGCGAGAGGCGAAGGACCGGAACGGCGGCTATGTCCGTCAGCGCACTGTCCCAATGGTCTTGATCCACGGAAATCTGCGCACGCAACAAACGAAAATCGGCATCCTCGGGCGCCGCATCGATTGCCCTGGATATGGCTCGCAAAGCACGTTCTGGATTACCGGTGCCCCGCCAAGCACGGGCCGCTGTAAATTGAATCAGTGGATCTTCACACTGACGCTCGGAAAGGGCCTGGATGGTTTGAAGAGCTGAGGCATATCGGTCGACATCACAAAGAGCCATGGCAAGATTGCACCGGTTGCCGGGCGATTCGTCCACCGCCAATGCCCGTTCGAAGTAGGCAATGGCTTCGCGCATTGCGCCGCGCCGATAGGCGTCGATGGCCAGCCGGCTCAGGATATCAGGATGCTCGGGAAAGGCCGCAAGCGCGGCCATAAGCAGCTGGAGCGCCAGCGGCGGTTGGCCCTGTTGCATCGCATGGTCGGCTGCAGAGAGGTACTGATCAACTGTGGTCATCGCCATTCCGCTGTAGTTGCATGCATCATTCTATCAAGAGTGAGGACTCAGGATTTCAGCATCAGCAACAGTGCCATCACCAGCAGGAAGAACGCAAAGAGCTGCTTGAGCGTATTGGCCGGCAATTGATGGGCCCAGCGTGCGCCCAATGGCGCGCTCAGCATCGACGTCAGCGCCACGCCCAAGGCTGCGGGTAGATAAACATAACCCAGACTGTGGGCCGGCATCGTATGCGGGTTGTTCAGCTGGCTATAGGTCAGTGCCGCCGCCACGGCAATGAACACTCCGCAGACCGCCGATGTGGCGACGGCCTTCACGGCCGGTACGCCGCGCCATATCAGTGCCGGTACCGTCATACTGCCGCCACCGATGCCGACCACGGCGGAAACCGCACCGATGAGGACGCCGGCCATGCTCCACGGCCAACCGGCAGGCGTCTTCGGGCCGGCAGGGCGGGGGCCGGGCCAGTCGGCGAACAATTGCATCGCAACCAACGCGCAGTAGCCGGCCACAATCCAACGCAATCCAGGTCCTGCCCACTGCACCACCCCGAAACCGGCGGCGACGGCACCCAGCAGCATTCCGGGCACCAACCACAGCACGGTCGACCACAGCACGGCATGCCGTCGGTGATGCGCATACGCCGATGACAGGCCGGTCAGCACGATGCTGGCCAGTGAACTGGCTAAGGCGACCGGCACCACAACGGCCTCCGGAACACCTTGTGCGGGCAACAGAAGAATGAGTGCGCCCACCAGCAGCAGACCGCCGCCGATGCCGAGCAATCCCGAAAGCAAGCCGGCGGCGATGCCCAAGACTGGATATATCCACCAAGCCGCCATATGCTTATCCTTTGACGTCGTCGTAAAACGGAATTCCGCGATGCACCGGAAACAGCACGCTCTCTTGGTCATTATAATCGCCGCCGCCCTGCCCGCCGCTTGGGCCGGCACACCGCCGCAGGAAGCCGAGCTCCGCAGCGCCTTCCTGGCCGCCAAATCGGGAGCGTTTACCGACGCCCAACGTCAGGGCTTGCGACGCAACCCTTTACTGCCCTGGCTGGAGGCCATCCAGTTCAGGCAAGGCATGAGCGCCGGTAGTGCGCCACTTGCGCTGATCCGCAGTAATCCGGAAGATCCGGCCAACGTCTGGCTGATCGGACAATGGCGCAACGAGCTTATCCGCCGGCAGGACTGGCCGGCATCGGCGCAGTGGCAGGCGCAGTTCCCGGACAACAGTATCGGCAGCCGCTGTGCCGGCCTTCTGGCCGTTGAGCCCGCGAAGCGGGATGCGGCATGGCAGCAAAACGCGCTTTCCATATGGAGCACCGAAAGCAAGGCGCCGGCGCACTGTGGGCAGGTTTTCGAGCACCTGCGTGTCAGCGGTGCTCTTGTCGGCGCCATGGCCTGGCAGCGTTTCGATCGGCTGCTGGCTGACGATGCCGAAGCGCGGCTGCCGGAAGTGATTGCAGTCATGTCTGCCGGCGATGCCGCACTGGCCAGTCGTTACCGGGCCCTATTGAATGATGCAACGACGGATATTTCCGGTCTGCCACGCGATGCAAGGACGGCACGCGTTCTGCAGAAAAGTTATACCGCCATGGCCCGCAAGGATCCGGGTCTGGCTGAAAAACTACTGGCTGCCGGCAGTGGCAGTGCTGCCTTCACTGCCGAACAGAGCAACGCAATCCGGCATGAAATCGCCTTGTGGTCGCTGGTCAATTACCTTCCGGAAGCAGAGTCGCGCTATACGGCCCTGCCCGAGCTAGCGCGAAGCGCCAATCTGCGGGAGTGGTACATGCGCTACCAGTTCAGCGTGAATGATGATGCCCGAACGCTGAACGCATTCCCGCAACTGCTTCCGGCCCAGCAGCAGGAGACCCGATGGCAGTATTTCAAGGGCCGTGTGCTTGAACGACTGGGGCGGCGTGACGAAGCCCTGCCGCTGTATGCCGTGGCCGCAAAGTCCGCCAACTTCCACGGCTGGCTGGCGGCCGACCGGCTGGGTGCCGACTACAGTTTCTGCCCGCTCGAGGTACGCATGCCGGCCAAGGATCGGGCGGCACTGCATGCCGACAATCCCGGACTGGATCGTGCGCTCTGGCTCTGGCAAATGGATGAAGCCAATTACGCGATCTGGGAATGGAATGCCGCCTTCAAACCACTCAATGCCGATCAGCAACGCGAAGCGGTGGCGATGGCGCAGGACATCGGCTGGTATGACCGCGCCGTCTTTTCGCTGGAAGCCAACGAGCTCAACCAGCGTTATTACAGTCTGCGTTTCGCCACGCCGTATCCGGGCGAGTTCAGTTCCGCCAGCGCCCGCTTCGGACTCGACCGCGCCTGGCTGACCGCGCATGCGCGCGCCGAAAGCATCTTCATGCCGGATGTCACCTCCTCGGCCAATGCCCGCGGCCTGCTGCAGCTGCTGCCCTCGACCGCCGAAACCATCGCCGTGCGCAACGCCATCACCTGGCAGGGGCCTGAATCGCTCTATCGGCCCGAAGTCAACATCGTGCTGGGCGCCGGGGCATTGCGCGATGTCATCGACACCTACGGTGGCAAAGCCTATCTGGCCATCGGTGCCTACAATGCCGGGCCGACGGCAGTGAACCGCTGGCTCGCCGCGCGCGGCAACCTGGATGCCGACTTCTGGATTGAAACCGTTCCGTACAAGGAAACCCGGGAATACATTCCTCGCGTGCTCTCATTCAGCATCATTTACGACTGGCGACTGAAACAGCCGGTGGTGCCGATCAGCCGGCGCCTGAGCGGCGATTTCAGCGCCAGCTATAAACCGGTTCCGCTGCGTTGCCCGTCTCCGGCAACGGTCCCCGAAGCGCCGGCGAAGAAGAAACGCCGATGAAAACCTACCTGGTCGGCGGTGCGGTACGCGATGCCCTGCTCGGTCTTGCTCCAGGCGACCGTGACTGGGTAGTGGTCGGCGAAAGCCCCGAATCGATGATGACCGCCGGATTCCGTCCGGTCGGTGCCGATTTTCCGGTATTTCTGCATCCGCGTTCCGGCGAGGAATACGCCTTGGCCCGCACCGAACGCAAAAGCGCGCCGGGTTACAAAGGTTTCGTGTTCCATGCCGATCCACAGGTGACGCTGGAACAGGATCTGGCCCGCCGCGATTTCACCGTCAACGCCATCGCCCGCGATGCCGACGGTTCACTGATTGATCCGTTCAACGGCCGGTCCGATCTGCAGGCCCGTGTGCTGCGTCATGTTTCACCCGCGTTCGCGGAAGATCCTGTCCGGATTCTGCGGGCAGCGCGCTTCATGGCGCGTTTCGCCCACCTCGGCTTTTCGCTGGCGCCCGAAACCGTGGCGTTGATGCGGAGCATGGTGGTCGCCGGCGAAGTCGACCATCTGGTACCGGAACGGATCTGGCAGGAAGTCCGCGCCGCCCTGGCCAGCCGGACACCCTCGGCGTTCCTGCAGACCTTGCACGCCTGCGGCGCGCTGGCCGTGCTGTTGCCGGAAGTAGAAGTACTTTACGGCATACCGCAGCGGCCGGAATACCATCCTGAAATCGATGCCGGCCATCACATTGAAATGGTCTGTGACATGGCGGCACGGCTGGCGCCGGGCGATGCGTTGATCGGTTTCGCCGCACTGCTGCATGATCTGGGCAAGGGCCTGACGCCGGCCGAGGATTGGCCGAAACACATCGCGCACGAACATCACGGGCTGACGCCGGTGCAGTCGGTCTGCGCGCGCTGGAAAGTGCCGAGCGAATATGCCGCCATGGCCGTCCATGCCTGCCGCGAACACCTGAACATGCAGCGGCTGCAGGAATTGCGACCAGAAATCATACATGAGCTGCTGACACGGCTTGATGCCTTCCGCCGGCCTGGGCGGGTTGCACAGCTAGCGTTGATCTGTGAGGCTGATAAGCGGGGCCGTCTGGGCATGACGGAAGACATCTACACCAATGGCGATTTGCTGCAACGCTGTTTCCTGGCGGCTTCGTCGGTACGTGCGGGGCATCTTTCCGGTAATCCGACCGGGCCGGCCATTGGCGAAGCACTGCGCAAGGCACGGATTGAAGCCATTGCCGCGGCCAAGGAGGCCTGAGTGGTCAAGCAGATCCTCAATAACCCGGTCGTCCGCGGGCTCTGGATTGCCTTTCTGCTGATTTTGGCTATGGCGACGATTTTCGGTCTTTACGCCTATTCGGAACACGAAGTCGACCGAGCCAATGACCGGCCTGATACTAAATCGGATTCCGAATCGCGCGTTCAACCAAATTCAGCATATTGACCCGTCGAAACAGTATTGCCGCGAGCCCGATGCCGCAGGCGTTGGCCAGCAGATCCCACGGATCTGCAAGTCGATTGACGGTCCATACGCCCTGCGCCAATTCAATGAGGCCACCGAACAACATCAACCAGAGCAATGCCGCGCGGCGTGCGTGCCCGGGCGTGAACAGGCCGCAGGCCAGCATGGCCAGAACCCCGTAGCCGAGCGCATGCAGGAGCTTGTCGAGGTGCGGAATGACCGGCTCACGGAGGATGCCGGCGCGCAGCGACAGATAGGCACCAATCGCCATGCCGGCAAACCAGAGCGCCAACCATAGATACCGCCAGTGCAACGGATTCACAGACGGTAACTCAGATCGCCTTGGGCGAATGCGGCGCTGAAATCAACGCCTCTGGCAAAGCCCATGAACTGGAAACGTTCGCCCATTTCACCGGGAAGAATCAGTTTCTTGACCATCTGGCTTTCGCGATAGCGCGCGACTTCATCCATCCCGCTTTCATACCCGGCGATGTACTCGGCAAGCCCGTTAGCCAGCAGGAAACTGGACTGGGAACAGTAACCGGCCAGCTGGAATCCGGCGCTGGTTCCGGCCTCGGCCAAAGCGGTGAAATCCACCGAAGCGGTCAGATCCTGCAGTCCGGGCCAGACGAAATAATCCCCGTGCGCACGGTGCCGGTAATGGCAGATCAAGGTACCGTCGTCGCGTTCGGGAACATAGTATTCCCCGCGCGCATAGCCGTAATCGATGAACAGCATGGCGCCGCGGCGCATGGTACCGGCGACGGCCTGGATCCAATACGGCAGCTGCGGCAGCACCTCCGAGCAGTAGCCTTCCTCGAACTCCCGTTGCAGATAACGCTCGAGATGGCGCACCGCACCACTGACCAGGGCATCGGCCGGACGCATCACCCGTGCGAACTGCTGCCTGGCATCGAGCGCGACGCATTCCTCGAAAACCTCACCCTCTTCCTTGATGAAGCGGGTGGCCGGCAATGCATCAATGACTTCATTGGCCACCAGAACGCCCTGCCATGGCTGTTCCGGCGGCGCGTCCAGCCAGAGGCAGCGCGCGAACAGTTCCGGCGGCAGGCTGGCCTGCAGATGCGTGTGCTGCCGTTCACGGAGATCCGCGCTCGGTTCGAGAATCCAATAGGCGGCGGGAAGACGGCCCAGCTTTTGCAGACACTTCAGGGTTTTCTCGGCCAAAGCGCCGGTGCCGGCACCGATCTCGAACCAGATGCCCTCGCCTTCAATCTGCGCCAAGACCCCCGCTCCGGCCTGCGCCAGAGCATGCGCGAAACCGCCGCCGAGTTCAGGCGCGGTCACGAAGTCGCCTTCAGCGCCGAATTTACGGGCTCCGGCGCTGTAATACCCGAGGCCCGGCGCATACAAGGCCAGCTCCATGAAGCGCGCGAACGGAATCGCGCCCTGCTCGAGCGCGATGGCTTGGTGGATGATGTCGGTCAGGCGTGCGCTGTGGGCGAGCGCCTCCTCGGAGGGATGGGGCAATTCCATGCGGTCTTTCACTGGTCATTGATGCCCGTTCAGGATACCTTGTCTATGTCCTGTTTTGAACCGAGATCCGATGATGCCGAATGATTCCGCCGTGGTCCTGATTACCGGTGCCGGTCGCCGCATCGGTGCGGCACTGGCCGCCGACCTGCATGGCCGCGGCTACCGTGTCGCCCTGCATTACCAGAACTCTGCAGCTGAGGCAGCGGCACTGTGCGCCGACTTCAACCAATCCCGGCCGGACAGCGCCATCGCCCTGCAGGCCGATCTGGGCGATGCGGCGCGGCGCGATGCGCTGGTGCCGGCGGTACTGGCGCATTTCGGCCGGTTGGATGTGCTGATCAACAACGCCAGCAGTTTTTTTCCCACACCCATCGGCAGCAGCAGCGATGCCGACTGGGATGTGCTGTTCGATGCCAATGCACGTGCCCCGTTCTTCCTGAGCCAGACGGCCGCACCGCATCTGGCACGGTACAAGGGCTGCATCGTCAACCTGCTCGACATCTTCGCGGAACGCCCAAAGCCGGCGCATACGGTGTATTGCATGGCCAAAGCGGCGCAGGGCATGCTGACCCAATCGCTGGCGCTGGAACTGGCGCCGGAGGTGCGCGTGAATGCCGTCGCACCAGGCGCCATCCTCTGGCCGGAATCCGGAAAATCTGACGCCCAGAAGCAGGCCATCCTCGATGCCACACCGCTGACTCGCATCGGCGAGGTCGCCGACATCTGCAAAGCGGTCCGGTTCCTGATCGAGGATGCGTCCTACTGCACCGGGCAGATTTTGGCCGTGGATGGCGGACGTTTATTGCGTTGAATCAAACCCGATGGCTGATGGCGCGATAAAATAAACTTCTACATTTTCGGAGTCGGCCATGTCCTTTCGTTTCCTGAGTTCATCACTGCTCGCACTGGGTCTGATTACCGGCGCGCAGGCTGCCGATTCCCTGAGTTTCAGTCATGCCTGGGTCAGGGCCACTCCGCCGAATGCAAAAGTCGCCGGCGGTTTCGTCGAGATCCGCAATGCCGGAAAAAGCGTGGACCGCCTGGTTTCGGCAAGCAGCGATGCGGCCGAACGCGTGGAAATCCACGAAATGAAGATGGCCGGCGATGTGATGCAGATGCGCCATCTGACGGAAGGCCTGGTGATTTCCGCCGGCCAGAGCGTGCAGCTGAAACCGGGCAGCTATCACCTGATG
>JAJTGG010000053.1 GCA_021299355.1 Lysobacteraceae bacterium | reverse complement strand
TCCCACAGTCCGGCCAGCCACAGCACCTCGTGCGCTTTCTCCGGCCGCAGGTAATACGGCTGCTTACCGCCGGCGGCAGGTTTCCACTCGTAATACCCGGAAATCGGGATGGCGGCATGCCGTGATTTGAACGCGGCGCGGAACGCCGGTTTTTCGTCCAAGCTTTCCATGCGGGCGTTGAAGGTGTGGTGGCCGAAGGCGGCCTCTTTGGCCCAGAACGGCATCAAGCCCCAGTGCAGTTTCACCAAGCGGGTGTCTTCGCCATCGCGGATCAGCACGCCGGCGGTCTGGCTCGGCGCCAGATTGTAGCGGGCCGGCAGCAACGCGAAATCGGCGCGCAGGGCCGGCCAAGGCACCTGCTCGGGGAGGGTGATGGGAACCTGGGTGAATCGGCCGCACATGGGGCGATTGTACGGGCAAATGCGCTGAATACAATCAGATGGGGTAGAAGCCGCTGCGTCGGGCGTCGTGGGCATCTGGAACGATGCACACATCGATGCGGCGGATGAAGCCGTCGGCGACATCGGCAAATGCCAATCCGACGAGATGGTCTTTTCGGTCCTGCGCCAGAATCACGCAGTGTTCGTGGCCGTAGGCCTGGATGCGGCCGATTTCGGCAAACACCAGGCGGCCACTGCAACGCACCGCCCCCAGTTTCTGGCTGAAGTATTCCCGGAACACCGCCTTGCTGGTGACATCGGCCAGCACCCGCTGCGAACCGTATTCAAAGTCCTCCGCCAACAAGGGCCACAAGTCTTCCGCATTCAGCGTGTTCAGGGCTTTGGCATAGGCGGTCAGGGCGTCGGTTTCAGTCAGTGGCATGGGCTTTCTCGGGACATGCACACAGCTTAAAACAGGGCGTTCTCATATCCTGAGATGGCGCTGTGGTCTTATGTCATTCGACCGGGTGTTTGTTCGGCACCACGCTATAATCGAAACAGAACCAAGGAGCGGTAATTGGCAATGGCGCAAGGCACAACCAGCATGCATGGCGGGACCGAAACCGGCTTTCAGCTTTACCGCGCCAGTCGTCTGGAAGCCTTGATCGATCCGCTGTGGACCTTGCTGGATAAAACCTGGCCGGACAATGTGCTGCAAGCGCACACGGTCATCGCCGCGCATCCGGGCATGAAGCAATGGCTCACCGGCGCGCTGGCCCGGCATCAGGGCACGCAGGGCATCGTTGCCAATCTCGACATCCTGTTGCCAAGTGCCTGGATTGAACGTCAGGCGCATGCGCATCTCGGCGCCGGTGCCGTCGCGCTGCCGCGCTATCAGGTCGCCCACTTGCGCTGGAGTCTGCACAGCCTGCTGGATTCCCGGCAGGGCGTGCCCGGCATGCAGGATGTGCGGGTCGCGAATTATTTGAGCGGTGCCGGCAGTGCCGCCGAAGCGGCGCGTCGCCGTTTCCAGTTAGCCGATCGCCTGGCGCGCATCTACTCGCAATATGTCATCTACCGGCCGGATTGGTTGCAGGCCTGGGAAGCCGGAAAATTCAGCTATGCCGGCGGTCAATCCTTGGAATCGGAACTGCTGGGCCCCTTGTGGCGGGCGGTGCAGAGCCGGCTCGGCCGCCACCGCGGGCATGCCATGCAGGAACTGAGCACGGCCTTGAAAGCCGATGCTACCGAACGGCCGGTGCTGCATGTCTTTGGTCTCAGCCATTTGGCACCGATAGAGTTGCATGTGCTGCGGGCCTATGCCGAACGCGCCTTGGTGGCGCTGTATATTCCCGATCCCTGTCAGGAATATTGGGGCGGCTTGAAAATCAGTACGCCCGCGGACTGGCAGACCTATCGCAGCGAAGAACAGCAACGCCTGCAGGCGGCCGGCGAGGGTGAGTATTGGCAGGAACTGGACCATGCATTGTTGGCACGCTGGGGCCGCCTGGGTCAGCATTTTTTCAGTCAACTGGCCGAGGGGCCGATCCGCGATGATCTGCGGCACGGGCAGGACAAGGACAAACCGGTTCCGGTCAATCGTCTGCAACGCCTGCAGGAAAGCATTCGGCAACTGAAGTCGGATCTGATGACACCGAAATGCGATGCTGCCACCGAATTGGCCGATGCCTCCTTGCGCGTGCATGCCTGCCATACCCGTCAACGCGAATTGGAAGTGCTGCGCGATGCCTTGCTCGATGCGCTGGCCAGCGGCATTGCGCCGGGTGAGATGATGGTGATGGCACCGGATATCAGTGCCTATGTGCCGCTGATTCCGGCCGTTTTCGGCGAAGCCGCTTCTGCCCGCGAACTTCTGCCTTACCATCTGGCCGACGTGCCGGTATCGCGCAGTCACGGCCTGTTTACCCTGTTGCGGCAACTGCTGGCCTTGCCCGGGCAACGCATCACCGCGCCGGAAGTGGCTGATTTATTGGCCGTGCCGGAGGTGCAGCGCCGCCTCGGCTTGGATGCCGATGCCACCGAAGCGTTGCGCGATTGGTTACGCCAGAGCCGGGTGGCGTGGTCCTTGGATGCCCGGCATCGCGCCGGCTTCGATGTGCCGGCGGTGAGCGAGCACGGCTTCGCCTGGGCAGTCGATCGCATGATCGCCGGCTATCTGATGTCGGATGCGCCGGAAAGTGATCGTGATCATGCCCTGCGTCTGCCCGATGGCAGCGAGCTGCTGCCGGTGACCGGCATTCACGGGCCGGGAGCCCAGGCCCTGGGGGCTTTGGATCATCTGCTGCAGGAAGTGCAGGCTTGGTGCGATCTGGCCAGCCGCGAATGCACGGCCACGGAGTGGCAGACCTTACTCACCCAGCGTCTGGAAGCCTTGCTTCGCATTGATCCCGCTGATGCCGCCGCCGAAAGTGCCTGGAATGCCTTGCTCCGGTTTGTCGGGCAATTAGCTTTGGAAACCGAAGTCGCCGAGGAACAGCCACGGCTGCATTTCGCGGTGATGCGTGAAGTGCTGTTGGAGCGCCTGTCCGGTGTGGCCGAACGGCAACGTTTCTTGATGGGCGGCATCACCTTCTGCGGCATGGTGCCGCAACGGGCGATTCCGTTCCGGATGTTGGCCGTGCTCGGCCTGAATGATGGCGAATTTCCGCGCCGGCGCAGCGATGGCGGTCTGGATCTGATGACGCGTTTGCGTCGTGTCGGGGATCGCGATGTGCGCAGCGATGATCGCTACCTGTTTCTGGAAACCCTGATGGCGGCGCGTGATCGCCTGCACCTGAGCTATCTGGGCGAAAGCGTACAAAATGGCAAGCCGCGCAATCCGGCCGCTCCCTTGGCTGAATTGATGGCCGAGCTGGAACCCGGCGTGGACAAAAACACATCACCGCACTGGTGGGTCAAGCATCCGCTGCAACCCTTTGATGCCCGTTATTTCGACAAGCGCGATCCGCGCCTGTTTTCCTTTGATGCCCGCTTTGCCCGCATGCTGGGCAATGGCCGCAGCTCTCCTTCGCGCTTTCTGGATGGAACGCCGGCCCTCGAAACCGCATTGCCGGGGCAGGTGGCCTTGTCGGTGTTGCAGGACTATTACCGCGATCCGGCCCGGCACCTTCTGGAAAAACGGCTACAACTGCGTCTGGAGGCATTGGACAGCGGACGTTTGCCTGAAGACGAACCGATGGACGAGCGTCTGGATCCGATGGCGACCGTCGCGCGTCGCGTGTTCTTCGCGGATGCCCTGCCGGCCGGCGCGGCCTGGGATGCCTCCGTGCCTCCGGATTGGGTTCGCCTGAGCGGACTGCTGCCGCCCGGACCGATCGGCCTTGCGGCCTGGGAACACGAGGCGGCTTCGGTGCGTGCGGCGCTGGCGCGCGTTTACGCCAGTGCGCTGCTGGATGCAGACAGCATGGCGAACGTCCTGCAGGAAACAGTGGATGTCCAGATTCCGGTCGATGCCCGGCTGTGCCGCATCACGGGTCGCATCGGCGGCGTGTTTGCCATGGCTGAAAATTCTTTGGGCCGCATCCTGTTGCGGATGTATCCCGCCAAAGGCGAGTTGAAGTCCGAGGCTGATCTGCATTTCGGTGAGCGTGTTTCGCTCTTCCTGGATTGGGCCTTGTTGCGGCTGCATAGCGCCGATACGGTTCCCGTGCGTCCGCTGCTGCTGTGCAAAAGCGACAGCCCGTGGCAGGACAGCCTTACCCGCTGGGATGCGAAATTTCGTGACGCCGATGGCGCGCAGCAGAAGCAGCTGCGGGCCGATCTTGAGGGTCGCGTGGCGGGGCTGCTGTCCCGTTGGCAGCAGGCGGAAATACAGCCGCCCCTGTATTTCGCACGCACCAGTTGGGCCGCCGCCCAGGACGCGGACGCGCAGAATGCCGGCAAAGTTCAGGAGGCCTGGCATTCCGGCCATAACAACGGCGGCGAGCATGCCCACGGGCAGGGCTATAACCTCCTCTTGGCCGGCGATATCGATTTTGAAACCGATGCGAAAGCCTTTCAGGCGTTGCATGCGTTCGCCCGGGAATTGAATGCGCTGATCAGTTTTCCGGAGTTGCAGGCATGAGCACGTCCCGCGATTGGCGCGCATTGGACTTGTCCCCGGGGCGCCGCAGCCTCTTGGAGGCCAGTGCCGGTACCGGTAAAACCTGGACCATCAGCGTGCTGTATCTGCGCCTGCTTCTGGAGCAGGGGCTGACGCCGCGGCAGATCGTGGTGACCACCTTCACCAATCCCGCCGCCGAGGAACTACGTGAGCGGCTGCGGGGCCGCCTGCTTCGGGCGGTCACGTTTGCCGATTGCCGCAAGCCCTTCACCCCCAAAGCCGATGCCCTGGATGAACAATGGCTGCATGCGCGTTGGCAGCGGTCTCCGGAAACGCGGAACGCGGATTTCAGGACGCTTCAGGTGGCTTTGGCCGAGCTGGATATGGCTCCGGTGTCCACTCTGCATGGCCTGTGCCAGCGGATTCTGTCCGATCATCCGTTTGCTTCCGGGTCGCTGTTCAATGGCGGCGAACTGATCAGCGGCGCGACGCTGCTCGATGAGCTGGCCAAGGATCTGCGACGTCGTTTGCTGCAAGGTGATCCGGAGCAGGACGCGCTGATCCGGCTGCAGCACAGTGCCGGCGTGGAACCGAGTGCATCGGTACTGAGGCGCACACTCGGTCAGCTGCTGATGCCGGGAAGTATGATCCGTTCCTTCGATGATGCCGAATTGGATCGTCTGCTGCCGCGGGTGCGTGCCCAGGAATTACGCGAGCTGACGCCGCTTTTCAAGTCCAATGCCGCGACCATTTCGCGACTTCAGCCGCTGATCGCTTTACTCGAGGATCGTGAGGCCTGGCAGATGCCGGATAAATTCGAGAGCCAACTCCAGGAAGCTGTCTCCGAAGGCAAAGGTATCCTGAAAGCACACGAAGCAGACCCGCGCATCCCTCCGGCCATGGCGTATGTGCAATCCGTGATCGACAGTGGCGTGCTGCATTTCAAAACTCTGCGCTTCTGGGCGGCTGTTGCCGACTGGGCCAAGGCTCAGGCCAAGGTCCGCCTGGCCGCGCGTAGCCAACGCAGTTTCGATGCGCTGCTGACCGATGTGCATGCGGCCTTGCACGGCGATGCCGGACAGGCATTGGCTGAAACACTATATACGGCCTGGCCGGTGGCGCTGGTGGATGAATTCCAGGACACCGATGGTATTCAATACGGTATTCTGGATGCGATTTACCGCACACCGGATCATGCCCCGCGCGGTCATCTGGTCATGATCGGTGATCCGAAGCAGGCCATTTACCGCTTCCGTGGCGGCGATATCCGCGCCTATCAACGGGCCGCCTCGGAGGTTCCGGATGAGGGCAAAATCAGTCTGGACACCAATCGCCGGAGCTCCCGGACGTATGTCGCCGCCATGAATGCCTGGCATGGGCTGTGCGGCGCGGCCCTGAGC
Organism: Lysobacteraceae bacterium; assembly: GCA_021299355.1. Classification (GTDB taxonomy): domain Bacteria; phylum Pseudomonadota; class Gammaproteobacteria; order Xanthomonadales; family Xanthomonadaceae; genus Arenimonas. The sequence goes on along the minus strand of JAJTGG010000053.1, from coordinate 3,425 downwards.
GCGCGCGACACCGAGGATGGCGTGCATTACCACCCGGTTCAGGCCAGTGACCGCAACGATACATCGCCTTACACCATTGCGGGCAAGCCCTGTGACCGGCCCCTGCAGTTCCATGCCGCTGCGGATCTCGATCAGGCCGCGGCACCGGTCCGTGTGCGCGAGGCGCTCACGGTCTGTGCCAATCAGATTCAACAACTGCTGCACAGCGGCCAGCATGCCATCGGCGATCGTCCGGTGCAGCCTGCGGATATTGCGGTGCTGCTACCCGCGCATCGCCAGGTCAGCCAGCTGCGTGATCTGCTTCAGGACCGGGGCGTGCCCTGCGTCAGCACCACGCGGGAAAGCGTGTTCGCAACCGAATCCGCCCGCGAGCTGCAGATCATCCTGTTTGCCGTGGCCCATGCCGATCAGTCCGACGCGCTGCGTGCCGCCATGGCCACCCGTTTGTGGGGCGCGTCTTTCGCGGCCATTGCGGCATTGAATGCCGATGCAGCCCGCTGGCAGGCGGCCGTGCGCGTCTTCCATCAATGGCAGGCACTTTGGCAGCAGCGCGGCATCCAGGCCGTGGTCGATGCCCTGATTGCGCGCATTGCCGCCGTGCAGTTGGATTGCGTGGGCGGGGAACGCCGCCTGACCGATCTGCGCCATCTCGGCGAATTGCTGCAGACCCGCATGGAAGACTGCAACGGCGCCGAAGAGCTACTGGTCTGGTTCTCCGCCCAACGCGAAGAGGGCGGAGAGGATGCCGAGGAGGCCGCCGATAACCGGCAGCTGCGCATCGAGTCGGATGCCGCCCGCGTGCATCTGATGACCCTGCATGCCAGCAAGGGTCTGGAATTTCCCATCGTGTTCCTGCCTCTGATGTGGGCGCATAACGAGCGGCGTGAATCGGGCTTGCATCAGGCCGGTGACAGTGCCGAAGGTCTGCGTCTCTGGCAGTTGGGCGAATCGGCCAAACATGTGGCCTTGCAGGACATGCAGGATGAACGCTTCCGCATCTTGTACGTGGCCATGACCCGCGCCATCCATGCCTGTCATGTCTATGTGCTGCCGCCTGAGCGCAAAAGCGGCAACAGAAAAAGCGGTAATCCAGTTTCGGGTACGGCAGGCACGGCCATTGACGTTTCTATCTCGCGGCTTCAAGCGCGCCCGGAGTGGAGAACCGACATTGACCACGCTGAAGGCATCGCCTGGCAGGACGATTGGCAGCCGCGCCAGGCCCTTCCGGCCATGCCCGAAGCCAAAGCTGCGCGTGACCAACGCATGGCCCGGCCCATGCCGGACATGCCACAAGGTCCCTTACCATTCAAGCACAGTTTCAGCACCCTGACCAAAACCGGCGTGGCAATGCTGAATGATGACAGCGCGGCGACCGATGAACGCCTGGACATTTCCGAGCCCTTGGATCCTGCGGCTATTCCGGCTGCTGCATTTGCTGATGCGCCGCATCCGGAGCTGACGGAACTGATGTCGGTGGCCGGCACCGACTTCGGCAATGCCGTGCATGCCATTTTCGAGCATCGGGAACCCATGCGTGGATTGCCCGAGCAGAAAGCCTTGATCCGCCGCTGTCTTGCCGAAAACAACGTGCAGTACCGCGACGGCGATGCCGAGCGTCTAGCAGACATTCTGAGCAATCGCCTGCAGAGGGTATTGGAGACGCCTTTGTGTCCCCAGGGTCCCCGCTTGGGCGCGTTGCCGGCATCGGCGCTGCGCGCCGAAATGGAGTTCAATTATGTTCTCGGCCATGGCGATCTCGGTCGCCTGCGGGAGGTCTGTGCGGCACACGGCGATGCGGATCTGGTACCGGTGCCCTCGCGCCGGCTGGCCGGTCTGATGAACGGCAAAATCGATCTGGTGTTCCGCCATGATGGCCGCTTTCATGTGCTCGATTACAAGAGCAACCGGCTCGGCAGCAGCCTCTCCGATTACCGCCCGGAAGCCCTGAAAGCGGCGATGGACAGCCATCATTACCGGTTCCAAGCGCTGTTGTATGCCGTCGCGGTTGACCGTTATCTGGCGCAACGCATCGTCGGCTACGAGCGATCGCGGCATCTGGGGGATTGCTACTACCTGTTTGTACGTGCGGTGGGGCTCAACGATACCGCCGGCATCTGGCGTCACCGTTTCAGTGAGGCCTTGATGACCGATGTACAAGGTGTTCTGGCCGGTATGCCGGTAGGGCAGGCGATGGCATGAACAGCCGGATTGAGACTCCTTACCATTTCCGGGGCATGCCACATCTGCCGCGTGTCGAGCTCTGGCGTGCTTTGGACGAAGCCGTGGCCCGCTGGGTACTGGCCCATGGCGGTTCACGCTTGTTGGCCGAAGTCGCCGGATGGGCCAGCTATGCTGAAGGCCAAGGCGACAGCGCCTTGCCCGTGTTGCCAGATATGTCCTCACGTCATGGGTTTCGCGCATTGAGTGCCGCCGAGATCGAGGCATTGCGTACTGAACCGATGGTCACCGCGTTGACCGAAGATGCGGCGGTGTCCACGCCGTTTGTGCTTCAATTCGATCATTTCTATCTGCGCCGCAATGCCCTGCATGAAATCGCTGTCGCGGCCGATCTGTGCGTGCGTCGCAGCGGGATCAATCTGCCGCATGCCCCGTGCACTGTCGCGGATTTGCATGCCTTGTTCGATGACGCTGGGTCGGAGTCCGTTGTTCAACAAACCCGGGCGGTGCAACAGGTGCTCGGTCGCCGCTTGTTCGTGTTGACCGGTGGTCCGGGGACCGGAAAGACCAGCACCGTACTACGCATGCTGTTGGCCTTGACGCGTGAACACCACGCGCTGCACGCGCGTTTGCCGATCATCCGGCTGGCGGCACCGACCGGCAAGGCGGCCCGTCGCCTGGGCGATGCCTTGCGCGAATTCCGTGATTCCACCTGGCCGCAATGGCTGGAGCCGGCATTGCAGGCCGAAGCGATGACCGTGCACCGACTGCTCGGCAGTCGTGGCCAGCAACGCGGTTTCACCCACCATGCCGGCAATCCGGTCGGTGCCGATGTGGTGTTGATCGATGAAGCCTCGATGCTGGATCTGCCTTTGCTGCGTGCGCTTCTGGATGCGCTGCCGGAAACGGCGGTTCTGGTGTTTGTCGGCGATGCCGAACAGCTTCCGCCGGTCGGCACCGGCTCGGTTTTTCTGGATCTGGTCACCGCCCTGGAAGCTTCCGCTGCCGGTGATGTGGTCCGCCTGCAGCACAGCTTTCGTGCCGACCAAGCTCTGGTGCCGGTCAATGAAGCTCTGCGCACCGGGAATGCCGAAGATTTCATGCGGACCTGTGATTCGGCCGGAACACAGGTTCAGCGCCAAGCCTGCAACAGCCTGCCGCAACTGCAGGTCTGTGTACAGCACTGGCATCGTCAGCTGTTTTCCGAATGGCAGGACGCCGGACTGTATACACCGGTGCATCCGGAT
>JAJTGG010000052.1 GCA_021299355.1 Lysobacteraceae bacterium | reverse complement strand
TTGTCGATGATCGGTGTCAGCCAGATGGCATCGAAGCCGAGCGCCTTGATGTAATCCGCATTGTTCTTGATGCCCTTGAAGTCGCCGCCCAGATAGCCGATGTTGTCGCTTTCACCCGCTGGCGCGCCGGCCACCGGCCGGTCGAAGGTTTGGTTGGCTCCGCCCTGCTGCCGCTGATCGTTGCTTTCATCGCCGTTGACGAAGCGGTCGGTCATCAAAAAATACACCGCACGTTTGGCGAACGGTTCCAGGGTGCCGTAGTACTCGGCTGCGCCGACCGGACCGGTCAGCGTCAGCAGCAGCGCGGCAGCGCGCAGCGCGCGCCGCATCTCAATGGCTGCCGCTCTGCACGACAGGCGCGTCACCGGCGTTATCCTGCACGAAGTAAACCAAGAGACCGCCGATCAGCAACGACAGACCGGCCACGGTCATCGCATTGATGGTCTCCGGGCCGATCAGGCGGTAAGCGGCATTGACGCCACCGAGCGCCGCCGCGATCTGCGGCAGCACGATGAACATGTTGAACAGGCCCATCATCACGCCCATCTTTTTCGGATCCACCGAACTCGACAGCAGGGCATACGGCATCGACAGGATGCTGGCCCAGGCCACGCCGATCAGCGCGAATGACCACTTCAATTGCGAGGGGTCGCTGATGTAGAACATGGACAGAAAGCCGATGCCGCCAAGCGTCAGCGACAGGAAATGCACCAGTCGGCAGTTGAGCCGGAAACGGGCGGCGTAGAAGCTCAATAGCAGCGCCACCGCCATCGAGGACAGACCGTACACGCCCATGGCCGAGCCGACCTGGTCGGCGGCGTTCTGGAACGCGGCATTGGCGCTCTGGAAGGCCTGGGCCTGTACCGCCACGGCCATGTCGAAGGCCGCCGGATCGGGCGCCGGTGCTTTAAATACATGCTCGGTCAGAGCCGGGGTGGCCATCGACCACATGGTAAAGAAGGCGAACCAGCTGAAGAACTGCACGAGACCGATTTTCAGCATCTGCGGCGGCATGTGCCGGATATGCTGCAGGATATCGCTGACCAGACTGCCCTTAGCCGATTCGTCGCGGAAACGCGCCATATCCTCCGGCGGGTATTCGTCAGTGGTGAACACGGTAATCAGTATGCTGGCGAGGAACACAAAGGCGCCGATGGCAAAGGCGATCTTGACCGAATCCGGCACAATGCCCGGCCCGGCTTCGTTGGAAACGCCCATCTGGTTCACGAGCCAGGGCAGATTGCTGGCCACCCAGGTGCCGATGCCGATGATCAGCGTCTGCAGCACGAAGCCGTAGGAGCGTTGCTGCTCGGGAAGTTTGTCGGCGACCAGGGCGCGGAACGGTTCCATGCTGATGTTGATCGAGGCGTCGAGGATCCAAAGCAAGCCCGCGGCCATCCATAGCGTGGAGGAATAAGGCATGAAGAACAGGGCGATGGAGCTGAGCACCGCACCGATCAGGAAGAAGGGGCGGCGGCGGCCGAAGCGCGGGTGCCAGGTGCGGTCGCTCAGATAGCCGATGATCGGCTGTACCAGCAGGCCGGTCAGCGGCGCGGCGATCCAGAGCAGGGGCAAGGCATCCTTGTCGGCACCCAGAGTCTGGAAGATGCGCGACATGAAGCCGCCCTGCAGTGCGAAACCGAACTGGATGCCGAGGAAGCCGAACGACATGTTCCAGATCTGCCAAAACGATAAACGCGGTTGTGCGGCCATGCCACCCTCTCTGTGTATTTTTATGGTTGATGCAATCGTACTTGCATTCGACTGTTTTTCATACCCTACCCGATGCGCGCACAGGCATCGTGCGGCCTTGAGCTTGAATACGTATGCACGCATTCATGATGTTGCCTGCCATGAAAAACCCCGCCGTAGCGGGGTTGTTCATCGGTGTTTCCGGGTGTGATCAGAACGATTTGCGGATGCCGACGGTGATGCTGTCATTGTCCTGCGTGTCGTTGCCGGTACGGGCGCGGTAGCTGATGTAGCCGTCGAAGCCTTCACCGAAGCTCATGCTGGCACCGACATTCCAGTCGATGTAGCTGTCATCGCTCGGGGCGAAACCCGGCAGGCTGAAGTTGGCCGGCAGGTTGGCGGTGCCGCCGCGGACGAATACCTGATCGGTGTTGCTTTCATTGACCCAGGCCACGCGGGCGAACGGCTTGAAGCTGTCGAACGCACCGGAGAACTGGTAGCCGGCCGTGGTCAGGTTGCTGTCGCGGCTGAAGGAATCGAAACGCATGGCGGTGCTGCTGGAGCCTTCGACATAGCCTTCGACGTCGGACTGCGTGGTTTCAAGGCCGGCGAACGGACCGTGGGTGAAGCTGTCGCCCTTGAACACGTAACCCACTTCGAGGGTGCCGGACTGCTGGCTGATGGCGGTGCTGCCGGTTTCCTTGCGGACGCTGGACAGCAGGTCGATGTTGCGGGAGATGTCCATGTCGGTGCTGCCGCCGCTCAGGCCGATGCGGCCGTACAGGCCGTTTACTTCGTACTGGCCGAACACGCCGAACAGGACGCCGTTGCCATCGAAGGATCCGAGGCTGCCGGCATTGGCCGAGGTGTTGCCGAGGGTGGCGGCGACGCCGAAGGTGGCGTTCTCGCTCATGCGGTAGGTTGCACCGACGTTCAGGCTGGTCGAATCACCGTCGAGGGCGGGCGTAAAGTCCGAGCCGTCGATGTTCTGTTGACCGAACTGCACCGAGGTGAAGCCGCGTACTTTGCCGACTTCGCTGCCGGCAGCCCATTCCGAATCCAGCGCATCGCTGATCGCGGAGTTGTGCGCGAAGGTCGATTGCAGCGCGACTTCCGGCGCCAGCGAGACTACGCCCGGAGCACTGATGGTGGCGTACACGATATTGCCGAGCAGGGCATGCGCACGGCCGGACGGATGGATGCCGTCGGCGAACAGGTAGGTGCTGCTGCTCGGCTGGGTCGGATAGCCGGAGGCGGCCGGGCCGCAGGCCAGCGAGGAACCCGGGCAGGCCACACCGGTGGTGTTGGTGAAACCGAAGGTAGCCGGGCTGGCCAGCACTTCATTGATGATGGCGTAGGTATCAATCGCGACGATACCGTCATTCAGCGTAGCGAGGCCGCCGTTGAAGTTCAGGTTATAGATGGTGGTCAGCGCACTGGCACCGGCCTGGTTAGGAGTGTTGACGTTGAGCGCCGTCTTGCCGAGGTCAGGCAGATTGAATACCACGATGGTTTTCGCGCCCGCGGTCTGCAGGGCTTTGATCTGACCAATGGCGGTCTGGGCAGATTGGCCGGCGATGGTCTGCGCAATCGCCGAAGCATTGGCCGGGTTGCCGCCATTGACGAAGATATATTGATACAGGATCGAGCCGTTCGGCAGGAAGCCGCCCGGCGCGGTGACTGCAGTCGCCGACAGGATGTCATTGGCACCCGCCCAATAGGTATAAAGCGCATTCGGATCAGCCACACCGCCGTTGGCGGCCAGGTGGGTGCTGAATTGGGTTGCCAGCGAGAAATTACCCGGCGAGTTCGAACAGGTAAAGGTCGGCAGACCCGGAATCGGTGCGGCGATGGTGGCGCCGTTGCTGATGGCGCAGGCGCCGCCGTAGGCGTAATTGCTGTTACCGCTGGTGCCCGGAATCAGCGGCGAGTTGTTGTTCTGTGCGCCGAGACCCAGCAGCACCGAGAGGTTCTGCGCATAGGTGCCATCCGGATTGGTGGTGAAGCTGCTTCCGGGCGGCAGACCGTTGAGGGTACCGACATTACCGGCATCGGTCAGGCTGTCGCCGAAGCTGACGACCTTGCTGAATTGCTGGGCTTGGGCCACACCGCTGGCGGTGATGGCGAGGGCGAGCGCAACGGAAAGATGGGATAAACGCATGGAGTGTCTCTCTCTGTAATGAAGTGTGTTCCAATGTGACCCGCGTTGGCTGATGGCGATCAAGCTGGCACGGCCCATACCCACGCGCATTGACGCCGGGCAGTGAGCCTACATTAATACAATATTTACATCGTGGCTAGTGTAAAAGCCCTAATTTCCGGCATTTTCCTGCATAAACCGGGTCTGGCGGCGTTGCCGGAAGCGCCGGGCCTCGAAACGCCCGAACAGCCATAGCCCGTGAAGACAGAGCGCGGTCAGCAAACCCAGAGCCAAGCCCCCCAAGACCAGGGCCACGGCAGCATCGAACACGGCATGCCGGGGCGGCATGTGAAGCAACCGGGCCAGACCGGTTCCGATGCCGTAGGCGGCCAGATAGATCGGTCCGGCCGTCAGGGGGTTGGTGATCATCTGCAGGCCGATCATCAGGGTGAGGTTGGCGCGCCCGAACCAAGCGGCGATGAACGCGATCAGAATCTGTGCGCCATAGGTCGGCAGGTAGGCCAACAGGCTGCCAAGGTAGATGGCGCGGACCACCGGCGCATCCTTGAACGACCACAGATAGGGCCGGCGACGGGCAAAATCCGCGAAGCGGTTCAGAATCGGATAGCGATGGATGCTGGCCCGGCGCGGTAAGGGCTTCAGCCATCTGCGGATGCGGCGTCGGCGTTGGCGCCAACGGATTTCCATCAGGCCGCGCGCCGGCGCTTTTTGAGCTGGATCAGCAGCAGGGAAATCGCGGCGGGGGTCATGCCCGGAATGCGCTGGGCCTGGCCGATGGTTTCCGGTTTGACCTGGGTCAGTTTGCCCTGCAGTTCGTTGGACAGGCCCGGAATGCCGGTGAAACTGAAGTCGGCCGGAATGGCAGTGTTTTCCTGATGCTTCTGTTTGGCGATGTCATCGCTCTGCCGGTGCAGGTAGCCGGCATACTTCACCGAAATCTCGATCTGCTCCGCCACCTTCGACGATGCCGCCGGCGGACCGAACCCGGCGATGGCGGTCAGGCCGGCATAGCTGACTTCCGGGCGCTTGATCAGGTCACGGGCGCTGCCTTCGCGCGTCAGGGCGACGCCGGTGGCGTGCTCGAAGGCCTTGGCCAGAACATTGCCGGGCGCGATCCACAGGGACTGCAGGCGGTTGCTCTCCGTTTCAACCGCCTCCATTTTTTCGCTGAACAACTGCCAGCGGCGGTCATCGACCAGACCGAGCTCTCGCCCAGCCGGCGTCAGGCGCGCATCGGCGTTGTCCTCGCGCAGCTGCAGACGGTACTCGGCGCGCGAGGTGAACATACGGTAGGGTTCGGTGGTGCCGTGCGTGATCAGATCATCGATCAGTACGCCGATGTAGGCTTCATCACGGCGCGGTGACCAGCTCTCACGTCCGGTGGCCGCGCGCGCGGCATTGAGCCCGGCAATCAGGCCCTGTGCGGCCGCTTCTTCGTAGCCGGTGGTGCCGTTGATCTGTCCGGCGAAGAACAGGCCGGCCACGGCTTTGGTTTCCAGCGACGCACCCAGTCCGCGCGGATCGAAATAATCGTATTCGATGGCATAGCCGGGCCGGGTGATGTGGGCGTTTTCGAAACCGCGGATCGAGTGCACCAGCGCCAGCTGCACGTCATAGGGCAGCGAGGTGGAAATGCCGTTGGGATAGATTTCGTGTGTTTCCAGACCTTCCGGTTCGATGAAGATCTGATGCGAGGTTTTATCGGCGAAGCGCACGATCTTGTCTTCGATCGACGGACAGTAGCGCGGACCGATGCCCTCGATCACCCCGGAATACATCGGCGAACGGTCCAGGCCGCCGCGGATGATGTCGTGCGTTCGTTCGTTGGTGTGGGTGATCCAGCAGCTGACTTGCGTCGGATGTTCGCGCCCGCTGGCCAGATAACTGAAGCCCGCGATGGGATGGTCCCCGGGCTGCTCTTCGAATACGGAATAGTCCAGACTGCGCCCGTCGATGCGCGGCGGGGTGCCTGTTTTCAGGCGATCGACCCGAAATGGACCGTCGCGCAGGCGCTCGGCCAAGCGGCTGGCCGGCGGATCACCGGCGCGGCCGCCGGCGTAGTTGGTGAGCCCGACGTGGATCTTGCCGGCAAGGAAAGTGCCGGCCGTCAACACGATAGCGCGTGCATCGAAACGCAGACCGCTTTGGGTGATGACCGCAACGGCGCGGCCGTTCTCGATGACGATATCATCGACGGCCTGCTGGAACAGTTGCAGGTTCGGTTGCGATTCAACCGTCTTCCGGATGAACGCTTTGTACAGCGCGCGGTCGGCTTGCGCGCGGGTGGCGCGAACGGCCGGGCCTTTCGAGGCATTGAGCGTACGCCATTGGATGCCGGCATGATCGGCGGCCGTGGCCATGATGCCGCCGAGCGCGTCGATTTCCTTGACCAGATGCCCTTTGCCGATGCCGCCGATGGCCGGATTGCAGCTCATCGCGCCGACCGTTTCGATGTTGTGGGTCAGCAGCAAGGTGCGCGCACCGGCCCGCGCCGACGCCAACGCGGCTTCGGTGCCGGCGTGGCCGCCGCCGATCACAATCACATCAAAGACATGCATGGGGTTCATAGGCCGCTATTTTCGCCGATTTCCGCGCAAACACCAAACCGGCGCGGCCATCACCCGCTCAGGGTTCGTTATCGTCGCTTTTGCTGGCGCGTTCCACGCGGGCCGGACGCGGCATCGGCTCGGGCCGTGAACGGGCTTCGGATTGCGGACGGACAGCCCGTGCCGGGACGGTTTGGCTTGCCGCACGCGCCTGCGGTTCGCGGGCAAGGCGCTGATTGCGCGGGTTCTGCCGTGGCATGGTGTCCCGCGGCTGCAAGGCAGCCTGATCGGCATTTCTGGCAGGCTGAGGACCACTGTCGTTGTTGACCGAAGCGGTGTTGACCGGCGCTGCCGGAACGGCGGACATTGCCGCCGCCGGTGCCACGGTTGCAGTTGCCCGTCGCACGCGCGGCTGCCAGCCCGGCCCGGGCCGCAACGGGCTATCGCGGTCAACAATCGGATAGTCCGGTTTCGGTGGCTTGGGCGGTTTCGGTCCGTTGTCGTTTTTCGGCGGTTTCGGGCGATGCGGACGATGCGGGCTGTGGTACGGGTAATAACCATAGCAGTTGGAATACCAGCAACTGCCATACGGCGAATAGCCGTAATAATACGGGCTGCCGAAAAAGAAATTGAAGCTGAAATTGATGGTGGGCCGGTACGGGCTGTAGTAGTACTGGCCGTAATCGCTGTAGTAGGTGTTGTCACTGCTGTAGTAGCCGTTGTCGCCGCCGCCGCTGTAGCCGTTATTGGGCGACGAGAAATAGCCTTCATCGGCATACTGCTCGGTCACGGTGACGCAGCCGCCCAGTGTCAGGGCGGCCAAAGCGAGGATCGGAAGGCGAAGGTTCATGCGGTCATTCTCCACGGTTCAGGCCAGTTTAGGCCAGCGCTGTGAATAAAGGCTGAATTCAAGGACAATAGCCACAGGTATTCCCTCCCCGATTGGAATCGACATGCTGCATCAGGCCTCAGGGCGCTGGAAACTCGGTTTGCTGCTGGCTTTGGTCACCGCGGCGTGTTGGGCGACCCTGCCGGTAGCCCTGAAGATGAGCCTGAGCGTACTCGATCCGATGACCCTGACCTGGTTCCGATTCGCCTTTGCCGCGGTGTTCATGGGTTTGTGGTTATTGGGCAAACGCCGGATGGCGGTTTTCGGAGACTTGCAGCCCAAACAATGGCGTTGGTTGCTGCTGGCTACCGTGTTGCTGATTGGCAATTACATCGGCTATCTGCTCGGCGTGAAATACACCTCGCCCGGCAATGCCCAATTGCTGATCCAGCTGGCGCCGCTGTTGATAACTATCTGCTCGGCTCGGCCATTGTGGGTGCTGCTGCATTGTCCTGGGCGGCCTATGCCCTCATGCAGAAGCAACTTTTATTGAAGCTTTCCTCGCAGCATATTCTTGCGGTCATCTATCTGTTTTCAGCATTGCTGCTTTGGCCGTTCGCGCATCCGTCGGCCTTGGCCGACCTCAATGCCCTGCACTGGGCGCTGCTGTTGTACTGCGCGTTGAACACACTGGTGGCCTACGGCGCCTTCGCCGAAGCGCTGGAACACTGGCAGGCCTCGCGCGTATCGGCGGTATTGGCCACCACGCCGATGCTGTGTCTGGGGGTGGTCGCTCTGGTGCATGCGTTCTGGCCGGAGGCGGTGGCCTCGGAACATGTCGGTCTACTCGGCTTTGCCGGCGCCGTGCTGGTGGTGGTCGGCTCCGCGCTCAGCAGTCTGCTTGGTCAGAGGCCGGAGGAAAAAGCATGATCAGTCATGCCGATATCATCGCCGCTGCCGCACGCATTGCCCCCTATGCCCTGCACACGCCGGTGAAATCATCTGCGGTGCTGGATGCCTTGTCGGGTGCGTCGCTGTTTTTCAAATGCGAGAACCTGCAGGTCGGCGGTGCGTTTAAATTCCGTGGTGCGGTCAATGCGGTGTTCGCTCTGGACCAAGCCGCCGCTGCATGCGGGGTGATTACGCACTCTTCCGGCAATCATGGCGCGGCGCTGGCGCGTGCCGCGAAACTACGCGGTATCGTCGCGCATGTGGTGGTGCCCGAAGGGGCGGTGCCCTCGAAATTGGAGGCCATGCGCGCCGCCGGCGCCATCGTGCACCGTTGTGCACCGACCCAGGCCGCGCGCGAAGCGATGACCCGCGATCTCATCGCCGAAACCGGCGCCACGCTGGTGCATCCGTATGAAGACCCGCGGGTAATGGCCGGGCAAGGCACTGCCACATTGGAGTTGTTGACCGAAGTACCCGCCCTGGATGCCGTGATCGCACCGATCGGCGGCGGCGGTTTGATTGCCGGAACGGCCATTGCGTTGAATCCGGTCGATATTCCTTTGTATGGCGTGGAGCCGGAGGGCGCAGCCGACACACTCGCTTCGCTTCTGGCCGTAGAGCGCATCACCCACTTGGTGCCGGATACCATCTGCGACGGTCTGCGCGCGGTGGTCGGCGTACCCAACTTCGCCATCATTGCCGAACACGTACTGCAGGTGCTGACGGTGTCCGACGCGCAGTGCCATGACGCGCAGGCTTTGGTCGCCGAGCATCTGGGCATGGTCATCGAGCCCAGCAGCGCCACTGTATTGGCTGCGGTGATGGCCAATCCGGCCTTGTTCGCCGGCAAGCACGTGGGGCTGATTCTCACTGGCGGGAATGTTTGAATCCCAATGATTCAAACACCCGTTGGCTGATGCGCGTTTTATAATGAATTCCCGAAGTTCACGGTCGCTCCCGGCCGAATCAGGACACCAGCCATGATCATCACCCCGAAAACCCGCGGCTTCATCTGCACCACCACCCATCCCACCGGCTGTGCCGTACATGTGGCCGAACAGATTGCGGTGGTGAAGGAAAACGGCGCCATCGCCGGCGGCCCGAAGAAGGTGTTGGTCATCGGCGCTTCCACCGGCTACGGTCTGGCCTCGCGCATTACCGCCGCCTTCGGTTCCGGTGCCGCCACGCTCGGCGTGTTTCTGGAAAAACCGGCCAGTGAATCCAAGCCCGGCAGTGCCGGTTGGTACAACTCGGCGGCGTTCGAGCAGGCCGCGCATGCCGAAGGCCTGTATGCCAAGAGCGTGAACGGTGACGCTTTCTCGCATGAGATGCGCGCCAAGGTCATCGACATCATCAAAGCCGATCTCGGTCAGGTCGACATGGTGGTGTATTCCCTGGCCTCGCCGGTGCGCAAACTACCGGATAGCGGCGAGCTGGTACGCTCGGCGCTGAAGCCAATCGGTACCCCGTATCAATCGACCGCCATCGACACCAGCAAGGATGTCATCATCCATGCCGAAGTGGAACCGGCCACCGCGGAAGAAATCGCCAACACCGTGACGGTCATGGGCGGTGAGGATTGGGAGCTGTGGATGGATGCCCTGCAGGCCGCTGGCGTGCTGGCCGAGGGCGTGAAAACGGTGTCCTACAGTTACATCGGCACCGACATCACCTGGCCGATTTACTGGCACGGTGCACTCGGCAAAGCCAAGGAAGACATGGACCGTGCCGCCGCCGCGCTACGCGCGAAACTGGCAGCGCTCAACGGCAGCGCCAATGTTGCTGTGCTGAAATCCGTCGTGACCCAGGCCTCGGCCGCGATTCCGGTGATGCCGCTGTACATCTCCATCTGTTTCCGGGTGATGAAACAGCTCGGCCTGCACGAAGGTCCGATTGAACAGATCGACCGGATGTTCCGCACCGAGCTTTACGGCGCAGGCAACGACCGCGATGAACAGCAGCGCATCCGCATGGACGACTGGGAACTGCGCGAGGAAGTGCAGCACGCGGTGAAACTGATCTGGCCGACGGTGACCACGGCCAATCTGTTCGAACACACCGATTACGCCAGCTACAAGGCCGAGTTTCTGAAACTATTCGGCTTCGGCATCGCCGGCGTCGATTATGCAGCCGATGTCGATCCGGTGGTGCCGTTTGCGGTGGTGGATCTGGCCGGCGATTAAACCGTGAATCCGTCCGACTGGCAGCACGGCGGGACGCATTTCGATTGGCAGGGCTATCGCCTGTTCGTGCGCCGTGGCGGCGCAGGAAAGCCCTTGTTGCTGATTCACGGTTTTCCCACTTCCAGCTTTGACTGGGCCGCGATGTGGCCGGTGCTGAGCGCAGCTTATTCATTGCACGCCCTGGATATGCTGGGCTTTGGTCTGTCCGAAAAGCCGGGAGCGTTTCCCTACAGTCTTTCAGCCTCGGCGGATCAATGGCAAGACTATGTACTTTCGCAAGGTCTGCGCGAAGTGGACGTAGTGGCGCATGACTATGGCGATACGGTGCTGCAGGAATTGCTGGCACGGCAAAATGACGGCACATTGCCGTTCCGCATTCAGCGCGCCACATTCTTGAATGGCGGTCTGTTTCCGGAAGCGACATTTCCCATTTTGATGCAGAAATTATTGCTCGGACCGCTCGGACCTGTTGTTGCGCGACTGTCGAGTTTCAGCCGTTTCTGCGCCAGCATGCGGTCCATCGCAGGCGCAGCCTTGGCGGAACAGGAGCTGCAATGGCACTGGCAACTGCTTTCTCGCGATAATGGCCGTGCGGTAATGCCGAAAATCATTCAATACATCCGGGAGCGTCGCCGCCATCGCACGCGCTGGACGTCCGCACTGCAGCAAGCCGGTATTCCTCTGCATTTGATTGTCGGCGACCGCGATCCGATTTCCGGCAAGACCATCGCCGCGCGTTGGCAGACATTACTGCCGGATTCGCCAGTGACCGTGCTTGAAGGTGTGGGTCATTACCCGCAGTGGGAAGTGCCCGAGCGGGTGCTTGCCGCGATGGATGCGGCAGCGTGATTCAAAGCGGTGGCAGCCCCTTGGCTTCGGCCCAGTAAAACGATATGCGGAAACTGGCACAGCAGGCGCCGCAATGAACACAGGGATTCTCCTTATCTTCTGAAGTCACAGGGTCCGCAAGGTCTCGTTCGGCGGTGCTTCAGTCACCCGTCGCGTGGCCCACAGGCCGGTCACCAGCGCCAGCAGCGTACCGCCGACGATGCCATACAACAGCAATGTGGTTTCAAAACGCCAGGGCAGATTGAACACCTGCACGGTGATCAGCCCGGCGATGGTACTGGCCGCCAGCGCTGCCACCGTGCCGGCCAGCAAACCGAGGCTGCCGAATTCCGTGGCCTGCGCCAGACGCAGCTGTTTCTTGGACGCGCCCAGCACGCGCATTACGCCGGCTTCCTGCAGGCGTTCATCCTGCGAGGCCTGCGCCGCGGCAATCAACACCAGCAATCCCGCCAGCAGTGAAAAATAAAAGACCGATTCGACCACGCGGCTGACCTGATCGACCGTGCTGCGGACCTGATTCAATACCGCATCGATGTCGATGACAGATAGATTCGGATATTCACGCACCAAGGCATCGATGGTCGGCAGTTTCTGTTTCGGTACATGCAGTGCCGAAATGTAGCTGGCCGAAAAACCATCGAGCGCGCCCGGCGAAACGACCACGAAGAAGTTCGGCTTGAAGCTTTCCCACTCCACTTTGCGCAGGCTGGTGATGCGCGCCTCCAGAGGCGTTCCGGCCACATCGAAACGGATGCGGTCGCCGAGCTTCCAGTTCAGGGTCTCGGCGAATTCCTCTTCCACCGACAGCTGCACCAGACCGCGGTAGTCCGCATCCCAGTAAGTGCCGGCGGTACGTTGATTGTCGGCGCCGAAGCTGGCCGCGGACGAGAGATTGAATTCACGCTCGGCCAGCTGCGCTTTGGCAAAGGCACGTACGCCATCAACCTGCTCGCTCTGAACATTGATCACGAATCGGTTCGGCGCATCAGCGGGCAGCGTTTGTTGCCAGCGGCTGAGCAGATCGGTCCGTACGAACAGCAGCAGCAACAGGGCCATCAGCCCCAGGCCGAGTGCGGACACCTGGGTGAGCGTCATGCCCTGATGCCGGCTGAGATTGGCCAGGCCGTAACGCCAGGGGCCATGCAGCCGGCCGCGCACCTGTTTCAGCCAGCGCAACAGCAACCAGGCAATCCCGGCCAGGACGATGGCGGTTCCGGCAATACCGCCAAGAATGATGACGCCGAGTTCCGCCGATCCGGCTTTCCACCACAGTAGTACCGCCAAACCGGCGATGCCCAACAGGCCAACCGTCCATGCACTGGGCTCATTGACCGGCACATCGCGGCGCAACACGCGCAGTGCCGGAACTTTGCGCAGCGCCAGCACCGGCGGCACGGCAAACGCAATCAATACGGTGAAGCCCACCGCATAGCCGGACAGTGCCGGCGACCATCCGGCGGCGGGCAGCACGACGCCCATGGCATCGGCCAGCCACATTCCCACGCCCCATTGCAGCAGCCAGGCCAAGGCCACGCCCAAGCTGGCACCAAGCACGCCGATGAAAAACAGTTCGCCCAGCTGCAAGGCCGCGATGCGGCGTTGACTTGCACCCAGACAACGCATGACCGCGCTGGCATCCAGATGGCGTGCGCTGTGTCGCCGCGCGGCAAGCGCGATCGCGACCGCAGCCAGAATCAGCGACACCAATGCCGCCAGTGACAGAAAGCGGTTGGCGCGGTCGAGTGCCGAACGGATTTCCGGGCGTGCATCCTCGCGGCTCTCCAGGCGCTGTCCGCGTTTGAGGTTTTTGCCTTGCTGCGCGGTGAATTGCGTCACGGCGCCCTCGTCACCGGCCACCACCATGCGGTATTGAATGCGGCTGCCATTCTGCACGAGACCGCTGGCCGACAGGTCGGCATAGGCGATCAGCACTTTCGGAGCGACATTGAAATAATCGAGCGCGGCGTCCGGCTCCTTGATCAGGGTTGCGGCATAACGCAGCTGCAGATTGCCGACACCGACGGCATCACCGATGCGGACATTCAATTTGCGTACGGCATCGCCGGACAGCGTCACGGCGCCGGCGGTCTGCACCATGCTCGGGAAGTTCGCGGTCTGTGCATATTGAAGTCCGAGGGTCTCCGCACGTTGCGAAACGGCATCGGCAATCGGTGTGTCGGCGCGCAAAGCGGCATCGCCGCCGAGCAGACGGTTGGCTTCCTGCTGCAGGCCGGCTTCGGCACGGTCGGTGATCATGCCGACGGCGGTGACGGCCATCACCGCCAGCACCAGAGCCATCACCATCAAACGGATTTCACCCGCCGCCAGATCGCGTTGGGTCTGCCGCCAGGCCAACTTCAGAACGTTCATGCCACCAGACGCCCGGCGTTCAGGCGCAGCTGGCGCTGACAGCGGGCGGCAAGACGCTCATCGTGGGTGACAAGCACCAGGGTGGTGCCGCGGGTAGCGTTGAGCTCGAACAGTAGATCGGCGATGGCACGCCCGGTATCGGTGTCGAGATTGCCGGTCGGCTCATCGGCGAACAACACGGCCGGATTGACCACGAACGCGCGCGCGATGGCCACGCGCTGCTGCTCGCCGCCGGAAAGCTGGCGCGGGTAGTGCTGCAGACGTTCGGCCAGACCGACTTTGCCGAGGATGTCGCGGGCCGCGCTTTCCGGATCGGCATGGCCGCTCAGTTCCAGCGGCAGCATCACGTTTTCCAGCGCGGTCAGTGCCGGCAGCAGCTGGAAGTTCTGAAACACGAAACCGACGGATGCGCCGCGCAGTTTGGCACGGCCGTCTTCGTCGAGCGCATTCAGGGCGGTCCCGAGAATATCGACGTCGCCTTCACTGGGCGTATCCAATCCTGCCATCAGCGACAGCAAGGTGCTTTTGCCGGAGCCGGAGGCGCCGATGATGGCTGCGGTTTCACCGCGGTTCAGGCTGAAGCTGACATCCTCGAGGATGCACAGTTCCGATTCCGGCAGGCGCACGCGCTTGCCGAGCTTTGTTACCCTGATGGCTGTATCCACTGATTGCTCCCGGAGATCCATGCGAAATCGCGTCCGTTATCTACTACATGCAGTTTGGCACAGCCAATATCAAGGTTTTGTGTGTCTGGCGCTTGTGCTGTTGGTCATGGCCGGACCGGTTTCGGCCAAACAGACCCTGCTGGTGATGGGCGATTCGCTGTCGGCGGCCTATAACCTGCCGTCCGAACAGGGCTGGGTGGCACTGACCGCCGCGCGCATGAAAAGCACGCATCCGTCCTGGCAGGTGGTGAATGCTAGCGTGTCGGGGGAAACCTCGGCCGGTGGCAAATCACGGCTGCCGGCGGCGTTGAAGACGCATAAACCGGCACTGGTCGTCATCGAGTTGGGCGCCAATGATGGTCTGCGCGGGCTGCCGTTGGCACAGACCCGCGCCAATCTGCAGGCGATGATCCGGCAGGCCAAAGCCGGCGGTGCCAAGGTGCTGCTGATCGGCATCCAGATGCCGCCGAATTACGGCAAGGTCTATACCGAGGGTTTTGCGGCCATTTACACCGATCTGGCCAAACAGGAAAAGACCGCGCTACTGCCCTTTCTGCTGGCGCCGATTGCGCTGGACCGGTCGTATTTCCTGCCCGATCAGCTGCACCCGAATGCCAAAGGCCAGATCAAGCTGCGCGATCACGTCTGGCCGGTGCTCAAGCCTTTGTTGGATCATCAGTGAATAAAGTGGTGACGCTCCATACAGCCCGCCGGCATGGATCATGTCATTGTCCGAAGTAAATACGCATCAACTGCGCGCGCAGTTCCGACGGCTGTTCGGCAATGGCTTCCAGCAGGCGGGAAACGCCTCGGCAGCGTTGTGCCGGGGCGGTGTTGTCGTTCTGCATGCGCTCGAGATCATCGAGACCCTCGCGGCCATGGCGCTCGCCGACGCGCGCGGCGATGCGCTGGGTGAATTGCCGGCTCTGCGCTTCGGGTAGCGTCCTTGCGGGGCGGCCTTGGGCACTCATCACGATGCCGGAGAGTGCCGACTCCAGATCCGGAAGCAGGGCGCTGTAGGGTTTACGCAGCAGCCAGGGCGCATGGCCGTTTTCATCCAGACGCGCGGTGGCGGTATTGAGCAGAATGCTGCACAGGCGAGTATCGGTCTGTGCCATGGTCATCAGGCGTCGTTGCTGGATCAGCAGGGCGTCGATGGCATTGTCATCGCTGCGGGACAGATATGCAGTGCTGGCATTCAGGCCCAATGCCGTGGCGATGGCGCGGCTGGCTGCCTGCGTGTTGCGGCGGCCGTTGACGGCCATGAATTGACGGAGCTGTTCGCGCCAGCTCACCCGAAAGCCGGCCTGCTGTTCGGCCAGCAGTGCATATGCCGGCTGCCGTTTCCGGGTTTCCGTCACTGCGGCCTCGGCCTGCTGTTGCAGCGCAACCGGGTCGGGGTCGGTGGTGGGACTGCCCATGGCGGGCAGTACAAGCAAGAGGGCGATCATCAGCCGCAGTTTCATGACCGTGTCCGCCGGGGAATCTGGCTGGCATCGATGCTCGCCACAATGCCGTCTTCGCGGTACTCGGGATCCCGCTCCGGCCGGAAAGCCATGGCGCTGATGACTTCCCAGCTGCTGGCGATACGCCCATCCCGGATCGGGTAGGCGGCGTTCAAGGCGCGCCAGCGGTTTTTACCGGCCAGGCCGCGCGGGCGTTGCGGTCGTGCGTCGGTCGCGCCGATGGCCTGAAGCTCCAGCATGAGTGCACGCAGATCCGGGTAGTGCATGGTGTACAGTTCGCGATCGAGCACACTGTTGCGGAAGCCCGCGCCCTGCAGCGCATCGCCGATCTGCTGGATGGCCGCAAACGGTGACACCGGCGGTGTTTCACCGATGCCGGCATAGGCGTCGCGCAGCTCCGTCAGCGTGTCCGGTCCGAAACTGGAAAACGCGAACAGGCCGTTCGGTGATAGAACGCGGCGGATCTCATGCAGCGCATCCGGCAGCGGATGTACCCATTGCAGACAGAGACTGGAAAAAATGAAATCGAAACTGCGGTCATGGAACGGCAGTTGCAGCGCATCGGCGCACACGCGTTTGATCGGCCGCCAGAACCGCGTCTGTTGCGGCACCTGACGCAGCATCGGCAGCGCGATGTCCATCGCGATGACTTCCGCCTTCGGCCAGCGTTTTTTTAGAATGCCCGCCGCCCGTCCGGGGCCGGCCCTCCGCAAACATCCGGATGGCATCGGTGGCTGCCTCAGGATGGGTCAGGAAAGGCGCATGCCCGCCGTGTTCGTCGCACTGGAAATCGCCGCCGGCCATTTCCGCCGCCGCCTGCATGGCCGCTGGATTCACCAAGCGGTCGCGGCGTCCGGCCAGCCACAGGCTCGGCACCTGCAGCTGCGGCAGTTGTCCGCGCAGATCGCTGCTTTCCAGAAGATGCAGGCCTTGGGTCAGCACCCTCGGATCCGGCCGGCCGAATTCGAAGGCCGTGGCCTGCAGCCGGCGCAGATCGGCACGCAGATGTTCCGAGCCCTGCGCCTCGAGCATGAAGAAGCGGTGCAGCGTGCCGTCGTAATCCTGCGCAAGATCCGCGGCGAATTGCCGGAATACCGTGGTCGGCATGCCTTGCGGCCAGTCGTTACGGGCCACGAAACTCGGGCTGGCATTCAGCAGAATGAGGCCTTTGACGTATTCCGGAAAAGCCAAGGCGCCGTGCAACGCGAACAGACCGCCGAGCGACCAGCCGAGCACGTAGACCGGCTGTTCCAGAGTGGGTAGCAGCGATTTCCAGAACGGCGAAAATTCCAGCGGCACCACGCTGTGCTGCTGGCTGCCGTGTCCGGGAAGATCGATGCAGCGCACTTTGAAATGGCGCTGCAGATGCGGCAGCAGCGGCGCGAAGATGCCACCGTGCATCGCCCACCCATGCAGCAGAATCAGATGCGGTTTGGCTTCAACAGATTCAACCGTGTCCATCGTGGTCTCCGGTGATTTCTGCCAGCGCCTTTATCAGCGCATCGATCTGTTGCGTCGTATGCAATGCCGTCAAGGTAATTCGCAACCGCGATTTGCCTTGCGGCACGGTCGGTGGCCGGATGGCGCTGACCCAGAATCCCGCATCGCGCAGCTGCGCGCTCCACTGCAGCGCGCGTTCGTTGTCGCCCGCCATCAGCGGTTGGATCGCGGTTTGCGAGTCCAGCATCGGCAGTCCGGCAGCTTCGGCACGGATCCGGAAATGCCGGATGTTTTCCTGCAGTCTCGCATGGTGCTGCGGTTGCGTTTCCAGCAAGCGCAGCGCGGTCGAGAGAGCCGCCGCCATCGCCGGTGACGGCGCGGTGCTGAACAGATACGGGCGTGCGGTTTCCAGCAGGTGTTGGATGATGTCGCCTTGGGCGAGAATCAGAGCGCCCTGCCCGCCCAGGGCTTTGCCGGCCGGCACCACCAGAATCGGCACATCGGCGGCGCGCAGACCGGCCGCCTGCAGGCTGCCGAGCCCGGTCTCGCCGAGCACCCCGACGCCGTGCGCGTCATCGATCATCAGTGTGGCGCGATGGCGCTCGGCAATCGCATGCAGGGCCTCAAGATCGGCGGCATCACCGTCCATGCTGAACACGCCGTCGCTGACCAGAAACAGCGTATCGGTTTTGGCTTCCGCGCAGCGCGCATCGGCCTGAACCATATCGGCATGCGGATAGCGCTTCAGGTCGGCGCCTGAAAAACGTGCGCCGTCCAGCAGGCAGGCGTGGTTGAATTTATCCTGCACGCATACGGATTTGTCATCGAGCACGGCTTGCAGAATTCCGATATTGGCCAGATAGCCGCTGCCGGTGAACAAGGCTGCCTCATAACCGAACAAGGCCGCTGCCTGCAGCTCCAGTTCACGGTGTACGGCGAAATGACCGGTGACCAATGCAGAGCCGGCACTGCCGACCCCATCGCGTGCCGCCGCCTGCTGAAAAGCCGCGATCACATCGGGATGCTGGGCGAAACCAAGATAGTCATTGCTGGAAAAGTTGATCAGGCTTTTGCCGTCGCATTCGGCCAGCATGCCGCTGCGCTGCGATTGCACGTGCCGGCTGCGCCGTGAATGGGCAGCGTCACGCTCCGCAGCGCGCCGGCGCAGGCGTTCGATCAGGGTCATGGTTCAGGCGGCGCAGCTGTCCCCGCACAGCACATCGGCATGTACGGTCGTGCTTTGTTCCACCACCGGCATGCCCTCGATGCCGAGCTTGGCGAACAGCGCCTGATCGGCTTCCACATCCGGATTGCCGGTGGTCAGCAGTTTTTCACCGTAGAAAATGGAGTTGGCGCCGGCGAGAAAACACAGGGACTGCAGCTCTTCGCTCATTTCCGCGCGGCCGGCCGACAGGCGAACGACCGACGCCGGCATCAGGATGCGGGCGGCGGCGATGGTGCGCACGAACTCGAAGGCATCGAGCAGGGCGGTGCCGTGCAAGGGCGTGCCCTCCACCTGCACCAGACGGTTGATCGGCACCGAGCCCGGGTGCTCCGGCAGATTGGCCAGGGTCTGCAACAGGGCCGCGCGCTGTTCGCGCGATTCGCCCATGCCGACGATGCCGCCGCAGCAGGTTTTCAGACCGGCTTCACGCACGTTATCAAGGGTATCCAACCGGTCCTGGTAGTCGCGGGTTTTGATGATGTCGGCGTATTCGTCCGGACCGGTATCCAGATTGTGGTTGTAGTAATCGAGCCCGGCCTCTTTCAGGCGTTTGGCCTGATCGGCATTGAGCATGCCGAGTGTGGCGCAGGCTTCCATGCCCATCGCGCGCACGCCCTGCACCATGGCCGCGACATTTTCCAGATCGCGGTCTTTCGGACTGCGCCAGGCCGCGCCCATGCAGAAGCGGGTCGCGCCGGCGGCTTTGGCCTGTGCCGCTTTGGCCAGCACTTCGTCCACGTCCATCAGTTTGTGAGCTTTCAGCCCGGTGTTATAGCGCGCTGCCTGCGGGCAATAGGCACAGTCTTCGGGGCAACCGCCGGTTTTGATCGAGAGCAGCGTGGAGACCTGCACCTGATTCGGATTGAAATGCGCGCGGTGCATGCTGCCGGCACGGTGCATCAGTTCGGCGAACGGCAGGCTCATCAGGTCGAGCACTTCGGCGCGGGTGTAGTCATGTCGGATGACAGCGGTCATGGGAAGTTTCCGATGGTGGCGGTGGGCAGGGTGCGAGAACCTGTACAGAATACCCCAGCCCGTCAACCGTGTGCCAATGAATCTTGTTGACCGAATCTGCAAGCACCTGAATTACCGGATTTTTCCGCCGGTCTGCCGACTGTGCGGCAACCCCGGTCTGCCGGAGTTGGACCTGTGCCTGCTCTGCCATCGGGCCTTACCCTGCCGGCCGTCGCCCAAGCTGTTCGGGGACGGCCTGGTACTGGCAGGTTTCGATTACGGCAATCCGGTCGACGGCCTGATCCGGCATTTCAAATTCCAGGCCCAGCTCGGTGCCGGCCGCCTGTTGGCACGCTTGTGCGAGCCGGCATTCGAGGACAGCCGGCCGATGGCGCTGGTGCCGGTGCCCTTGCACATCCGCCGACTGCGTCAGCGGGGTTTCAACCAGTCGCTGGAGTTGGCCAGATACTGGGGCCGCAGGCGCGGTCTGCCGGTTCAGCCCTCGGCCCTGATCCGCCATCGCGACACCGCGATGCAGTCCACATTGACTTCCCCGGAGCGCGAGCCCAATGTGCGGGGTGCTTTCCGGGCCGTGATGCCGCTGCCGCGGCACGTGGCGTTGATCGATGATGTGTTCACCACCGGCGCCACCTGCCGTGCGGCGCGGGAGGCTTTGTTCGCTGCCGGGGTGCAGCAGGTGGATGTCTGGTGTCTGGCGCGGGTGACTTAAAAAAATGCCAATACGAAGCCAATGAACACCAGCAGGCCGACCCACTGATTGCTCAGAAACGCACGGAAGCAATCTTCCCGGTGGCGCAGGGCGGCGATCTTGAATTGCCACAGAATCACAACGCCGGCCAGGGAGATGCAGATGAAATATGGTAGGCCGAAATGATACTGCCGGCCGAGCAGTGCCAGGCTGGCCAAAAAGCCGGCCTGCATCACGCCCATGGCCAGCAGATCCATGTCGCCGAGGAAAATCGCCAGCGACTTGGCGCCGGCTTTCAGGTCGTCCTCGCGGTCGACCATGGCGTACCAGGTGTCATACGCGGTGGTCCACAGCAGATTGGCCAGAAAAAGCAGCCAGGCACTTTGCGGAATCCGGCCCTGCACCGCGGCGAACGCCATCGGAATGCCCCAGCCGAAGGCGATGCCGAGATAGACCTGCGGAAAATAGGTGTGCCGCTTCAGATACGGGTAAGTCGCGGCCAGCACCGCACCGGCGATGCTGAGCCCAATGGTGAGTGTGTTGGTCATCAGCACC
This sequence comes from Lysobacteraceae bacterium, assembly GCA_021299355.1. Taxonomy (GTDB): domain Bacteria; phylum Pseudomonadota; class Gammaproteobacteria; order Xanthomonadales; family Xanthomonadaceae; genus Arenimonas. The sequence goes on along the minus strand of JAJTGG010000052.1, from coordinate 4,579 downwards.
AGACCGAACGCGGCCAGCATCATCAGCACAAAAGCCGTCAGCGCTTCACGTCCGCTCAGTGCACCGCGCGCCAAGGGCCGGGTGCGGGTGCGTTCGACCTGCGGATCGAGCCATCGGTCGGCATAGTCGTTGATGATGCAGCCGGCCGAGCGCGTAAGCCAGACTCCGGCAGTGAAGATCAGCAACAGTTTCGGCGGCGGAAACCCTTCGGCGGCCAGCCACAGCGCCCACAGGGTCGGCCATAGCAAAAGTAGCGTGCCGACCGGGCGGTCGCCGCGGATCAATTGCCAATAGGCCTTGCCTTTCGAGGCGCTTATGAGAGAATGCAAATTCACCATCATAGTGTAACAAAACATACACTAAAGAAATTAAACCTACATGCCAAAAATCACCGCAATAAATTTGTTAGTGCCAGTACTATGGTCTATTAGTTTACTATCGACAGCACAGGATAAAAGTACAGGCTCAATTAAAGCGGCCAGTGCTCAAAATATCGAGACCGGCATCGATGAAATGTTCAAAGCCATGGATCGAGATGGTAACAAACAGCTCAGTTACACTGAATTCAAGACGGCGGTAGTCAATGAACGCAAGCAGATTTTAGTTATCGAAAGGTTGCGTGCAGATTTCACTCAACTTGACAAAAATCGTAGTCAATCTCTCGATGCGACCGAGTTTAATGCTCATCCTGGAATGAGATCATTATCCGAGCCGAAGCCACAACTGTCGCAATTCGATCGTAATGATGACCAAAAGCTCGACTTTGCTGAGTATGTAGGCTTTATCCAGCAAGTGAACAAATCTAAATCCCCAGTGAAGTAACTTTCACGGCGATAGGTGCATTCCATTTAATGTTGGTTTTCCGTCGATGATATCGGTCCAGACCACATAAAGACCCTGTGCGGTCTGCTGCATGCGTGTAAAACCGGTACCGTGCCCGCGGCCTTTCAGTCTGGCGAGCAGTATAGGCGCTCCATCATTCCTGGTATTTTTTCCAAATCGTTTCAACCAGAGGGTCTGCTCGGCGCTTTCCTCGGTCCACAGCAGCCAGGCGCCGCCGGCATCCGCCGTCAGATCGACGCGTCCCAGCACGGCGGGTCCTGTGCGGATGGTTCGCGCCGGCAGGAATGCGCCGCCACTGTTGCCGGAGTAGGCCAGACGGATTTTCGGGGTGTTGCCGCTGCCCGTGTACCATGCGGCCCAAAGCGATGCGCCGTTGGCAGCCAGCGCCGGGCCGTTGACTGGACAGGCCGGTATCCGCCACTGATCGGCAGCGACGGGCTTCGGCGTTTGCCAACGGCCATCAACATAGCGCGTCACATAGATATCGCGGATTTCCTGCGGGTTGCGGTCCCGGTAGATGATCACCGGGCCGTTGGCGGTCACCGCGGCATCGGTCTGGCAGCAATCGCAGGTGCTCGCATCGAGCGGCCATTCGGCGGTTTTACGGCCCTTGCCGTCGTAGACCGCCGCGCGCAGCGTCATCATGCGTCCCGAGGCATCGCCATGTCCGGCGTGCGCATCATGGCTGCCACCGCCGGTATTGCGGCCATCCAGCCAGGCGATGGCCAATTCATTTTTCGACCATGGCCACAGGCTTGCGAATCCGTGTTCGGTCTGGGTGCCGTCGTCATTGACGCGGATCGGTGTCGACCAGGTTTTACCGCCATCGCCTGATCGATACAGCACGACATCATAGGCATAAGTGCCCTTGGCGGACTTCACCAGATTGTGGGCCCACAGCGTGCCGTCCGGCAGTTGCGTCGTGCTCGGAAAGTCGGCCCAGTTCACGAACCAGTTGTCGCCTTCGGCGATGGTGCGTGTTTCAGACCAGCGCGCTTTGGCATAGCGTGCAAATTTGAGCCGATGACCGCTTCCGCTGCGTTCAATCCAGCTCAGGTTGAGGGCGCCATCCGCGCTGCGGCTCAGGCTCGGTTGTGCGGCGGCTGTGCCCACCGGCAAGGGCCAAGGTTCAATCACCGCCGGGGCGGCGAGGGCGGAAAGCGGTACCAGCAGGGCGGCCAGGAATCGAATCATACCGCCATTCTAGCACTGCCGGCCTGCAATCAGAAATCGAGGTGCGCGCTCAGCTTCACTTCCCGTGGCGTACCGATGCTGATGTTGTTGTCGTTGTGTGCCGAAGCGTAATAGCGCTTGTCGGCCAGATTTTCGATGTTAGCCTGGAGTTTCAGATGTTCACCGGCTTTGTAATACACGGCGGCATCGATACGGCTGAAGCCCGGCAACGAGACCGTGTTGCTGGTCGTGGTGTACACCTTTCCCCGGCCATTGATGCCGAGTCCAAGTCCCCAGCGTGTGCTGATATCCCAACGGCCCCAGACATAGCCTGAATGCTCGGGAACCAGCGGCAATACCGTACCGGCCGGAATCGTGGCCGAGAGTGCGCGGGTCAACTCGGCATCCTGGTAGGCGTAGCCGGCCACGATCTGCAGATTGCGGGTGATATTGCCGCCGATTTCCCATTCCAGACCGCGGCTGCGCTGGGCATCGATCAGCAGCGTCTGGGTGGGATCCGTCGGATCGGTCACCGCGACGTTGTTGCGGTCCAGTTGGTACACGGCCACGCTGGTGAACAGGCCCTTGCTCAGCTGCCACTTGATGCCAATTTCCGCATTGGCAAAGGCCTCAGGGGCCAGATTGGCGGTACTGGGCGTCAGGGAAGCCAACTGCTCGCCGGCACGCGGCACGAAGCTTTCCGCATAGCTCGCGTATGCCGAGAGTTCGGTCGTAGGGCTGTATATCACGCCGGCGCGTGGAGAGAACAGGGTATCCGTGGTTTCGATGCGTACTCCGTTGCGCTTGTTGCGGAAATCCATTTCGAACCGGTCGAAGCGAAGCCCGGCGATGATCTGCCACCGGTCGCCGAGATGGATCTGATCCTGGACATAGACCGCGGCGGTTTCCGCCGTGCCTTGATTGTCGGCGTCACTGGCGCTTTGCCGGAAATGCACGGGCAGTGTCGGCACGGGATTGGCGATCGGCGCCAGTTCACTGGTCTGCGTGCTGCCGATGGCGCCGAAGTAACCGGTTTCACGGAAATTGGCGGTGTTCTGTCGCCCCAGTTCTGCGCCGGCCACAATGCGGTGGGTGGTGTCGCCGTGGATGATATCGACCACATAATCGGTCTGATTGAACAGGTTGGTCCGATCGGTCCGGATGTTATAAGCCAACATCTCAACGCCGGTGCCGCCGGTATTGACCGCGCCCGGATACACATTCTGGTAGAACTTGCCGTAATCGGCGATACGCGTCCGGTTGCGCAGCACGGCGCCGTCCATGTCGTGTTCGATCAGGACATCGAAGGAAGCGGCATCGGTATCGGCAGTGCTGTCCTGTGCATTGCCGAAGAAAAGACTGCGTCTGGTCTTCAGCGGTTTGCCCAGATAGGACGGAATGCCGCGGTCAACCGTGCGGGCATCCGTGAACAGTTCAGCGTTGAGTACGACGCGGGTCTTGCCATCAATGCCGAAGGCCAAGCTCGGCGCGAAGCCGCGCAGATTGCTGCTGACGTCATTGCGGAAGCTGCCGGCATTTTCGATCAGTGCATTGAACCGGTAGGCGAGGGTATCACTCAGCGCTTCACCGACATCAGCCTCGGCACGCAGGAATTCGTGGCTTCCGGCCTGGATGGAAAACGACTGATGGTGGCCGCCATCGGCCTGTTTGCTGACGCGATTGATGACGCCGCCGGAGCCACCGCGGCCGAAAATCATCGCATTCGGTCCTTTCAGTACCTCCACCTGACTGACGTTGTAGAGGTCCCGGAAATATTGGACATCATCGCGGATGCCGTCCGTGAAGAAATCCCCGGTGCTGATGTTGCCACGCATCACTGGAGCATCGCGGTGCCCTTCGCCTTGTGCCATGCCGACGCCCGGCACATAGCGCAGGATGTCCGCCATGCCATGCAGGGCTTGGTCGTCGATCTGCTGTTCGGTCACGACGGTGACCGCCTGCGGTGTGTCCTTCAGCGCCGTTTCGGTTTTCATGGCGCTGCTCGGATCACTGGCCTGATACCGGAAAGGAAATCCCTTGACCTCGATCTTGTCCAGGACTGCCGGATCCTCGGGGCTGGCCTGGGCGGTGGCAGAAATGACCATGGACAGGCTGAGTGCCAGTAAAGAGCGCGCGTGCATGTAAGGCATGACCAATAAGCTAAATGAGAATCAATCTTATTAACATTTAGCATAAATAGCAAGTCTTGCCCTTGAAAATACAGCTAAGCTCTTGATTTATTGTGTTGAATTGACCGATGATGATGATGTTTAGGCTCGGTCACCCACCCTACTTTTGCGAGAAATAACATGAATTCAGGTCAAGGCAGCACCGGTAACGTCATCGCGGCACTTTGCAGCCTTTTCATTCCCGGTTTGGGGCAGTTGATTCAAGGCCGTCTGCTCTCGGCCCTATTCTGGCTGGTATCGGCGTGTATCGCTTTCGCAGTGACCTGGTTGTTGACGCTGAGCCTGCTGCCCTTTGGCTGGTTTCTGGCCAGCGTGTTTTCCTGCATCAGTGCCGCACGCTACCGGTCTTGAATTCACGGTCTGTGGCTGTATTC
>JAJTGG010000051.1 GCA_021299355.1 Lysobacteraceae bacterium | reverse complement strand
AAACATGTTCTTCACCGAATCGGAAAAGCGCACCTACGCGGTCAAGCCGATGAACTGCCCTGGCCATGTCCAGATTTTCAACCACGGTCTGCACAGCTACCGCGATCTGCCGATCCGCTATGGCGAATTCGGTTCCTGTCATCGCAATGAGCCTTCCGGCGCCCTGCATGGCATCATGCGCGTGCGCAGCTTCACCCAGGACGACGGCCACATTTTCTGCACCGAAGACCAGATCGAAGCGGAAGTGACCGCGTTCCACCGTCAGGCCATGGCGGTGTATGCCGACTTCGGCTTTACCGACATTTCCCTGAAAATCGCCCTGCGTCCAGAAAAACGCCTGGGTACCGATGCCACCTGGGACAAAGCCGAGCATGCGTTGCGTGCCGCGCTGGGCGCCTGCGGCGTGCAGTGGCAGGAGCTGCCGGGCGAGGGCGCCTTCTACGGTCCGAAGATCGAATACCACATGCGTGACTCCATCGGCCGCGGCTGGCAGGTCGGCACCATGCAGGTCGATTTCATGATGACCGAACGTCTCGGCGCCGAATACATCGATGAAAGCTCCAGCAAGCGCCACCCGGTCATGTTGCATCGGGCCATTGTCGGCTCCATGGAGCGCTTCATCGGTATCCTGATCGAAAGCCATGCCGGCGCCCTGCCGACCTGGCTGGCACCGGTGCAGGCGGTGGTCATGAACATCACCGATGCCCAGGCCAATTTCGTTGATTCCGTGCAGCAGGCCTTGCTCGGGAAAGGCTTCCGGGCCGCTAAGGATTTGCGTAATGAGAAGATCGGCTATAAAATCCGCGAGCATACCCTGCAACGGGTACCCTATCTGCTGGTGGTCGGTGACCGCGAGAAGGAGAACGGACAGGTTGCAGTACGGACCCGTTCGGGGGAGGATCTGGGGGTCATGAGTCTCGACGCCTTCATTGAACGCCTGCACGCAGAAACCCCGCGGCACTGAGCCGTGGGCCCATTTCCCCAAGAGGATTAACTAATCAATACGCCAGTTTCAGAAAAAGGTAACCGCAAGAACCAGGAAATCCGCGTCCCGCGTGTCCGCGTCATCGGCGCCGACGGCGAGATGGTCGGTGTCCTGACCCGTGACGAAGCCCTCGCGCTCGCCGAAGAGTCCGGCATGGATCTAGTCGAAATCCAGCCCAACCAGGATCCGCCCGTCTGCCGCGTCATGGATTACGGCAAATTCCGCTTCGAACTGCAGAAGAAAGCCGCTGCCGCCAAAAAGAAGCAGAAAGTGGTCGAAATCAAGGAAGTCAAATTCCGTCCCACCACCGACGTCGGCGATTACAGCATCAAGCTGCGCAATGTCCGCCGCTTCCTGGAGGAAGGCGACAAGGTCAAGGTCAACATCCGCTTCAAGGGCCGCGAAATGTCGCACCAGGAGCTGGGCGTGGAAATGGCCAAGCGTATCGAGACCGATCTGACCGAAGAAGCCGTGATCGAGTCCCGGCCGCGCCTGGAAGGCCGGCAGATGATCATGATGATCGCCCCCAAGAAAAAATGAGCCGGCGGGCGTTTTCGCCCCCTTGGCCTGATTTTTACTGAATGACCGGCTAACAGCCGGTTTTCATTCATTTTTAAGCTGATTTGGCTTGCCCGGACCCGAAAAACCGGTCATAATGGTCGGCTCTTGGTTCGCCAAGCGGCCGCGCAGCCGTCGCCTTCGGGTAGCGCAATTGGACATCGGACGCGCAGGCGTCCACTCGCGACACAGGCAGGACGGAAAGCATGGCGCAAGCCATCGCCTGGTCAGTTAACCACCGAAAAGGATCATCCCCCAATGGCCAAGAATAAAATCAAGACCAACCGGGCGGCCGCCAAGCGCTTCCGCAAGACGGCATCCGGAAAATACAAGTGCGGCCACGCCAACCGTAGCCACATCCTCACCAAGAAAGCGACCAAACGCAAACGCAATCTGCGCCAGACGAATCACGTCCGCGCCGAAGACGCCGGCCGTCTGGACCGCATGCTGCCCTATCTCTAAGGAGGATTGAACCATGGCACGAATCAAACGTGGTGTTACCGCACACGCCCGACACAAGAAAATCCTGAAGCTGGCCAAGGGCTACTACGGCGCGCGCCGTAAAGTCTTCCGCGTCGCCAAGCAGGCCGTCACCAAAGCCGCGCAATACGCCTACATCGGCCGTAAGCAGCGCAAGCGCCAGTTCCGCAGCCTGTGGATTACCCGCATCAATGCGGCTGCCCGCATCAACGGTCTGAGCTACAGCCGCTTCATGAACGGCGTGCTGAAAGCTAACATCAAGCTGGACCGCAAGGCGCTTGCCGACATAGCGATCCATGATGCCGCCGCTTTCGCCAAAATCGCCGAGCAGGCCAAGAGCGCCCTTGCGGCCTGATTGCACGCTTGACGCTTTGTGCGAGCAGGGCTGAAACCGACAATGGGGTAGGGCGCAAGTCCTTCCCCATTTTCATTTGAAATTCCCTCTGGAATCTGATGAGCACAATTGATCAATTGACCGCAAAGGCCCTGCAGCAGATCGCCGAGGCCGGAGACCTCGACGCGTTGGACGCCCTGCGCGTGGCGCTGCTCGGCAAGTCGGGCGAAATCACGCTGCAGCTCAAGCAACTTGGCACGCTGGGGCCGGAGCAGCGTAAGCTGGCCGGTGAAGCCATCAACCATGCCAAGGATGCCGTGGCCGAGGCCGTTGCCGCGCGCAAGCTGCAGCTGGAGCAGGCCGCGCTGGATCAGCGCCTGGCTTCCGAGCGCATCGATGTCACCCAGCCGGGCCGTGGCCTGCTGCCGGCCAACGCGCACCCGGTCAGCAAAACCCTGGAGCGCATCAGCGAAATCTTCTCGCGTCTGGGTTACCAGACCGCCGAAGGGCCGGAAGTCGAGGACGACTGGCATAATTTCGAAGCGCTGAATTTCCCGCCGCACCATCCGGCGCGCGCCATGCACGACACCTTCTATTTTCCGAGCGGCCATCTGCTGCGCACGCACACCTCCGGCGTACAGGTGCGCTTCTTGAAGGACAACAAGCCGCCGCTGCGCATGATTGCCATGGGCAAGGTTTACCGTTCCGACTCCGACCAGACCCACACGCCGATGTTCCATCAGATGGAAGGTCTGCTGATCGACGAGACCTCCAGTTTCGCCGATCTGAAGGGAACCTTGGCCGCATTCGTGCGCGCGTTCTTCGAGCAGGATTTCGAGATGCGGTTCCGCCCCAGCTATTTCCCGTTCACCGAGCCCTCGGCGGAAGTGGACATCGCCTGGAAGCAGCCGGATGGCAGCCGCCGCTGGCTGGAAGTGCTCGGCTGTGGCATGGTGCATCCGAATGTCCTGCGCAGCTGCGGCATCGACCCGGAACGCTACACCGGTTTCGCCTTCGGTCTCGGCATCGAGCGTTTCGCCATGCTACGTTATGGCGTGAACGATCTGCGTAGCTTCTTCGAAAACGACACCCGGTTCCTGAAACAGTTCGCCTGATTGACGCTGCGTTCCTGCGCACGCTATGGATTGATGAGATATGAAGTTTCCTGAAAGCTGGCTCCGACAACATGTACAGACCGATGCCGGCCACGATGCGCTCTCGGCCTGCCTGACCGCGATCGGCCTGGAGGTCGAAGACGATGCGCCGATCGGCGCCGCGCTGACCGGTGTGGTGGTGGCTGAAATCCTGTCGCTTGAAAAACATCCCGAGGCCGACCGCCTGAACGTCTGTCAGGTCGCGACCGGCAGCGGCACGGTGCAGATCGTCTGTGGCGCGCCGAATGCCCGGGCCGGACTGAAGGCCCCCTTGGCGCAGATCGGTGCCGAGCTGCCCGGCGGTTTCGCCATCAAGGCCGCCAAGCTGCGTGGCATCGACTCGGCCGGCATGCTGTGTTCCGCCAAGGAGCTCGGCATCGACGCCGATGCATCTGGATTGCTGGAGTTGCCGGCGGATGCACCGGTCGGTACCGCGCTGGCGGACTACCTCGGCCTGCCGGATGCGCGTTTTGAACTCAAGCTGACCCCGAATCGGGCCGACTGTTTTTCCATCCGCGGTATTGCCTTCGATCTGGCGGCAGCGCTGCAGACCCGCGTCGTGCCGATGCAGATTCCGGAAGTTCCGGTTGCCAGCGACAGCCGCATCGCCGTCAGCGTTGCGGCCGATAAGGACTGCCCGCGTTACTGTGGCCGCGTCATCGAGGGCCTGAATCCGAAGGCCGTCACGCCCTTGTGGATGAGCGAGGCGCTGAAGCGCTCGGGCATCCGTCCATTGTCTCCGCTGGTCGATATTACCCAGTTCGTGATGCTCGAGCTCGGCCAGCCGATGCATGCCTTCGATGCCGACAAGCTCACCGGGCCGGTCGGTGTCCGTCGCGCCCTTGCCGGCGAAACCTGTGTGCTTCTTGACGGCAAGCAGGTCGAATTGAGCCCCGAATTCACCGTGATTATCGATGCCGACCGTGCTATCGCCATCGCCGGCGTGATGGGCGGGCTCGACACCAGCGTCGGCGCAGACACCACCCGGGTCTTTCTCGAAAGCGCCCATTTCGCGCCGGAATCCATCATCGGCCGCGCCCGCAAACTCGGTTTGCATACTGACGCCTCGCACCGCTTCGAACGCGGTGTCGATCCGGCCCTGCCGGCACTCGCGCTCGAGCGCGCCAGCGCTCTGATTCTGGACATTCTTGGCGGACGTGCCGGTCCGGTGGTGCACGCCGAATCGCCCCAGCATATCGCTGTCGCCACGCCGGTCCTGCTGCGCCGTCAGCGTCTGGCCCGTGTGCTCGGGATTGCCGTTGACGACGCCCGGGTCCAGCAGATCCTGCTCGCCCTGGGAATGCAGGTCACGGCCGTCGCCGATGGCTGGCAGGTGACCGCGCCGAGCCGTCGTTTCGATATCGCCATTGAAGAAGATCTGATCGAGGAAATTGCCCGGATCGTCGGTTATGAACAGATTCCGATGCGCACACCGAGCGGTGAAGTGCCTCTGGCGGCCCGCAGCGAGTCGGCTTTGGATGAATCGGCCCTGCGCAGCCAGCTGATCGCGCTCGACATCCAGGAAACCATCAATTACGCCTTCGTCGACGCCGCATTGCTGGATGTCTGGCAATTGCAATCCGGTGCATTGGCACTGGCCAATCCGCTCAGCGCCGAATTAGCCGTGATGCGGACCTCGCTGCTGCCGGGTTTGGTCAGTACCTTGACCGCCAATGCCGCCCGCCAGCAGACCCGTTTGCGGCTGTTTGAGATCGGCCGTGTGTTTACGGCACAGGGTAATCAGGAGCCCATCGAGCGTCAGTGTGCCGCAGCCGTGCTCTGCGGTCCGTCTTTGGCCGAGCAGTGGAGTGGCAAAGCGGTCGCGGTCGATTTCTATGACGCCCGTGCCGCCGTCGATGCCGCGCTCGCACGACTCGGCTTCCAGGCCAGCTACCGCCCGGCACGGGCCGCCCATCTGCATCCGGGCCGGTCTGCCGTCATCGAGGTCGCAGGCAAGGATGTGGGTCTGGTCGGTGCCTTGCACCCAGCCCTGAACAAAGCCCTGGATCTGCCGGGCGACGTATACGCTTTCGAGCTGGATCTGTCGGCCTTGCCGCCGCGCAATCTGCCTTCGGCCCTGCCGGTGTCGCGATTCCCGAGCGTCCGGCGCGACCTGGCGCTGGTGGTTCCCGAGTCGGTGCAATGGGCGGAAATTGAGGCCTGTGTGCGCAAAACACTCGGCGGGCGGCTGCAGTCCACGGTGCTTTTTGACGTCTACCGCGGCGCCGGCTTGCCCGACTCCTCAAAAAGTCTGGCTATAGGCTTGATTTTGCATGAATATTCGCGCACTCTAAGCGACTCGGAAATCGAAACCTCGATTTCCGAGGTGCTGTCTTCATTGGCCAACGACTGCCAAGCCGTGTTGCGCGGCTGAGTTTAATATCGATACAGAGGTTTATTTTTATGGCATTGACCAAAGCGGAAATGGCGGATCGTTTGTTCGAAGAAGTCGGACTCAACAAACGTGAAGCGAAAGAATTCGTCGACATGTTCTTCGACACCCTGCGCGGTGCGTTGGAATCCGGGCGTCAGGTGAAGCTTTCGGGCTTTGGCAATTTCGACCTGCGCCGCAAGAACCAGCGTCCGGGCCGCAATCCAAAAACCGGCGAGGAAATACCGATTACCGCACGCACCGTGGTGACCTTCCGTCCTGGCCAGAAACTGAAAGAACGCGTGGAAAATTATGCTGGATCCGAGCAGCAATAAGGAACTCCCACCGATACCGGCCAAACGCTACTTCACCATCGGTGAGGTCAGCGAGCTATGCGATGTCAAACAGCATGTCCTGCGCTACTGGGAAACCGAATTCGAGACCCTGAATCCGGTCAAACGCCGGGGCAACCGCCGTTATTACCAGCATCAGGACGTGATGAAAGTGCGCGAAATCCGCGATCTTCTCTATCATCAGGGCTACACCATCGGCGGTGCGCGTCTGCGTCTTGAGGGCGGCGGCCGGCGTGACCCGGCAGCATCCATCGATGCGCATGCCGTGCAGGCATTGAAGACCGACCTCGAAGAAATCCTGCGACTGCTCGGCTGAGTCCGGCACCTTGCGTTATAATGATTGCTTGAACGGGGCGTAGCGCAGCCTGGTAGCGCATTTGCCTGGGGGGCAAAGGGTCGTGGGTTCGAATCCCGCCGTCCCGACCAACGAAAAAAGAGCCGCGTTGCGGCTCTTTTTTCGTTTCCCGCCGCTTGCATCAGAACAGGGCGCTATCCATCGCCATCAGGCTGCGGCTGCCGCTACGGATGGCGGCGGCATGCTGCGTCGTACGCGGCAGGATGCGTTCGAAATAAAAAATCGCGGTCTCGGTCTTCGCGCGGGCCAGTTCGGCATCGCCGCCGGCCGCGGCAACCCGTGCCATTTCCGCCCACCAGTAAGCCAGACAGATGTATGCCGAGAGGAACAAATAGTCGTAGGCGGCGGCACCCGGGGCATCCGGATCTTCATTGGCCTTCGTGCCGATTTCAGCGGTGATGTCCGACCAGAGCCGGACAGAGTCCTTCAGCGCCGGCAGAAATTCACTGCCGGGGTTGGCGGCACAGAAGGCTTCAATCTGGCCGATGAAGCGTTTCATGCCGGCGGCGTGGGTATGCAGGGTTTTGCGGCCTAGCAGATCCAGCGCCTGGATCTGGGTGGTGCCTTCATAGATGGTGGTGATGCGGGCATCGCGTGCGAGCTGTTCCATGCCCCATTCACGCACATAGCCGTGGCCGCCGAAGCATTGCAGGGCGTGGTAAGTGCATTCGTTGGCCCACTCGGTCAGTGCCGCTTTGACGATGGGCGTCAGGAATCCCAGCATCATTTCAGCCTCAGCCTTTTGTCCGGCATCGCGGGCATGATCGACGCGGTCGATCTGCAGCGTGGCCTGATAGGCCAGGCAGCGGCCGCCTTCGGCCAGGGCCTTGCAGGTCAGCAGCATCCGGCGCACATCGGGGTGCACGATGATCGGATCGGCCGGTTTGTCGGGGAACGCGGCGCCCGTGGCGGCACGCATCTGCAGCCGGTCCTTGGCGTAGGCCAGCGCGTTCTGGTAGGCCCGGTCGATCAGGCCGAGACCTTGCAGGGCGACCGCGATGCGAGCAGAGTTCATCATGATGAACATCGCATTCAAGCCGCGGTTGGCCTCGCCGATCAGCCAGCCGCGGGCGCCATCGAAATTCATCACGCAGGTAGCCGAGCCCTTGATGCCCATCTTGTGTTCGATCGAGCCGCAGCGGACGGCATTGGGTTGGCGCAGGTTACCGTCGGCATCGACATCGATTTTGGGCACGATGAACATCGAGATGCCTTTGACCCCGGGCGGCGCGTCGGGCAGACGTGCCAGTACCAGATGGATGATGTTGTCGGTCAGGTCATGCTCGCCGCCGGTGATGAAAATCTTGGTGCCGGTAATGGCGTAGGTGCCATCCGCATTCGTGCTTGCCCGCGTTTTCAGCAGCCCCAGGTCGGAACCGCAATGCGGTTCGGTCAGGCACATGGTGCCAGTCCAGCGGCCGGCCACGATGTTATTGAGAAAAACCTTCTGCTGCCAGGTGTCGCCGTAGTATTTCAACGCCTCGACCGCGCCATGCGACAACAGCGGATAGGCGCCCCAGCTGAGATTGGCGGCGTCGATCATTTCCTTGAAGACACAGGCAATGCTTTCCGGGAGTCCTTGGCCGCCGAACGCTTCCGGCGCGCTCAATCCGTTCCAGCCGGCATCCACGAACTGACGGTAGGCTTCGGCGAATCCGGCCGGGGTGCGCACCTCACCCCTGGTCTTGTCGTGATGGCAGCCTTCCTCGTCACCGCTACCGTTGATCGGTGCCAGTACGGTTTCGGCGAACTTCGCGGCTTCTTCCAGAACGGCATCGAGCAGTTCACGGTCAGCATTGGCGAAGTTCAGATCGGCATAGGTCTGTTCGGCGTTCAGGACATCGAACAGCACGAATTTCATATCTTTCAGCGGGGCTTTATAGGTGTTTATGGTGGGTCCGGAGGATTATCGGTAGACGCCGGAAAGACCGGGTGCTCCGGGCCGCTGAGTTCGGCCCAGTTGCCATCCTGGATCTGGATTTTCAGACGGATTTCGCTGAAATCCATGGCGCCGGTACTGAAATTCTGGATGCGGACCTGGGCCTGCCACTGGCCATCGGGCTGCTGTTTGAGCTCTTTCAGCGAGGCCTGAGGCGGGAAATAGCGGATGATTGGGCCACTGGCACAGCCAGCGAGCAGCAACACCAGAGCCAGAGCGCATGAAATAGATTTTGGCATGACAAATTCCTATTTTTAGATACAAATCATAACATCGCTGTTCCGCAGGTGATGTGACGGGTCCGTCGATGCTCAGGCCCTCGGGCCTTTACCGGGGGTTGCTGCCGCAGCCTTGAAGGGGCAAAAACCTTCTAATAGGTTGTCCAGCTTGCAGTTTTTGCCAACTCCGACTGTTGTATGCGCTGGTCGGGCTGACTCGCACTGGGATTCCGCGGATGGCCGATGGTCTATCCGAGGCGGTGTCCGGAATCTGACCGATGAGGTTTACCGGACCGATGCCCAGGAGTTCTCCAGCATTGCCGGCATCCAGACTGCCTATTACGGCTTGCCGCGCAATTACTACGTTTCCTTCGGCATGCGCTTCTGATTCGGATCTTTGAAACGAAAAACCCCGCCAAGGCGGGGTTTTTCATGGGTGGTGGCCAATCTCGGAATCGAACCAAGGACACAGGGATTTTCAATCCCTTGCTCTACCAACTGAGCTAATTGGCCGAAGTGCTTGCACTTTCAGGTTGCTATTGTAGAGCCTCGGGCGGTTTTCCGCAAGTCCGGCCGGCTGACGCAGCCCTGAATACCGATTCCGGCAGCGTGGCGAAACTCCGCCGATTTTGTTAGTGTTGAATCGTCTTAATCGAGAATCGAGGGGTCTGCAATGAGACTGAAATGGATGTTGCTGCTGATTGCGGCGATGGCCACCAACGCCGTTGCACAGGACCGGAAGTCCGAACGAATGAGCAAAATGGAGCAACGCCATGAATTCGTCATCCGGTTCGCCGGTGAACCGAAATCCAGCGTACCGTTCACGCGCAGTTACGACTTCGAACCGCTCGGCCGCCATACCCTTTTGCTGTATGAATCGATGAACCGCGCCTATCTGGTCGAAATCGAGGATTTCTGTCCGGATCTTCCGATCGCCATGGCTATCGGCGTGGACAACAAGACCTCGATACTGAACGCGAAATTCGATGCGCTTCGTATCGGCGGACGCAGCTGCCAGATTCTGCAGATCCGGCCAGTCGATGTCAAAGCGATGAAGGCCGCCCAGAAAGCCGAAAGAGAGGCCGCCAAGGCGGCAAAGCCCAGCCCCTGATTCAGGCTGGCGTATACCCTTCGGGTTTCTCGGCGCCGCCCTCGAACAGGAACTTCTGCATTTCCTCCTGAAGGTAGGCCCGGTGTTTCGGGTCCAGCGGTGACAACCGGTTTTCATTGATCAGCATGGTCTGGTGTGCCAGCCAATCGGCCCAGGCCGCCTTGCCGACAGTTTCGAACACCCGTTTGCCGAGTTCCCCCGGCCATGGTGCGAAATCCAGACCTTCCGTTTCAATACCGGTTTTTACACAGTTAACGGTTCGGCTCATGGCAGTCTCTTCAGCAGTTTTTGAATGGGGGCGGGGAGTCCGAGCAGTAGCAGCTCCTCAGGTGTTGCCCAACGCATGCGGGCATTATCCCTGATTTGCGATTTCGCCGTGCATCCGTCCCAGAGAACTGGCCGGATGATCAGCCGGAAATGACTGAAGATATGCGCAAAGGCGGGCAGCGCAATCGGCGAAGGGCTTCTGGCCGTGATAATGGCGCTGGCCTGGAATCTTGCCTGATCGGCATCCGCGGCTTCCGGCAGGGAGTAAAGCCCACCCCAAATCCCCTTTTCCGGGCGCTGTTCAAGCAGAATGTCACCGGATTTCGTGCGCAGAAGCAGCACGTGGGTTTCGCGTTCGGGAATCGATTTCGCCGGCTTGTGCCCCGGATAGTCCAGAACATTGCCTTGCGCCAAAGCACGGCAGCCGGAGGCAAGCGGGCAAGTCGCGCATTGCGGTTTTTTACTGGTACAGACCGTGGCGCCCAGATCCATGATGGCCTGGCTGTAGTCGGCCATGCGCGTTTCGGGCAGAAGCGATTCGGCCACTTGCCAGAGCTGTCGGTCCACGGTACTGCTGCTGGCATCGCCGGCAATGGCAAAATACCGGGTCAATACCCGCTTGACGTTGCCATCCACGATGGAATGACGTGCGCCGCAGGCCTGACTGAGGATGGCACCGGCCGTGGAACGGCCGATGCCGGGCAGTGCCAGCAGGGCATCGAAATCCTCAGGCAACCGCCCGTTGTGTTGCGACATGCACAACTGCGCGGCTTTATGCAGGTTGCGCGCGCGCGAGTAGTAGCCCAGACCGGCCCAGGCGTTCATGACCGCATCGGCAGGTGCTGCCGCCAGATCCGGCAGATCCGGAAAACGGCCCAGGAAATTTTCGAAATACGGGATGACCGTCTGGACCTGCGTCTGCTGCAGCATGATTTCTGACAGCCAGACCCGGTACATCGTCCGCGGATGCTGCCAGGGCAGATCATGCCGGCCATGTGTGCCGTGCCATGCCAGCAGCCGCGCTGCGAAATCGGATGCGGTCATTTACCGGTGCTGCGGCAGGAGGCCGTCGACATAAGCGACGGAATCGAACTCGCGCAGATCCTGTGGTTTTTCGCCCAGGCCGATGAAGCGGATCGGGATGCCGAACTCACGCGCCAGCGCGAACAGCACGCCGCCTTTGGCAGTTCCATCGAGCTTGGTCACGACCAAGCCAGTGACGCCGACGGCGTCGTGGAAAGCACGGCACTGATTGATGGCATTCTGGCCGGTGGTTCCATCGATGACCAACAGCACCTCATGCGGTGCTGCCGTATCGATTTTCGCGATGACGCGCTTGATCTTGGCCAATTCCGCCATCAGGTGTGTCTGGGTGTGCAGTCGGCCGGCGGTATCGGCGATGAGGATGTCGAACCCGCGCGAGCGTGCGGCCTGATAGGCATCGAAGGCCACCGAAGCCGGATCGGCATCCTGTCCCTGCGCGATGACGGCAACG
Source organism: Lysobacteraceae bacterium (assembly GCA_021299355.1). Classification (GTDB taxonomy): domain Bacteria; phylum Pseudomonadota; class Gammaproteobacteria; order Xanthomonadales; family Xanthomonadaceae; genus Arenimonas. The sequence continues at coordinate 6,931 of JAJTGG010000051.1, read as the reverse complement.
CCATTGCGTTCGCCCCAGATCTGCAGCTGTTCGACCGCCGCGGCGCGGAAGGTGTCGCCAGCAGCGAGCACCAGACTGTGGCCTTCGCCCTGGAAGCGCCGCGCCAACTTGCCGATCGTGGTGGTTTTGCCGACGCCGTTGACCCCCACGGTCAGCAGCACGAAGGGGCGGGCAGAAGCATCAATGCGCAGTGGCTTTGCCACCGGCTCAAGAATGGCGAGCAGGCGGCCGCGCAGATCGGCGAGCAGGGCATCGGTGTCGGGATACTCGCGGGCTTTGAAGCGTTTGCGGACATCCGCCATGATTTCGCCGCTGACGCGCACGCCGACATCGGCGCTGATCAGGGCGGTTTCCAGTTCGTCAAGAAAATCGGGATCGAGCTTCGGGTTGCGCGAAAACAGACTGCCGAAGGTGCGCGCGAAAAGACTTTTGCCCACCGTCTGCCTGACCGCTTCGGACGTGCTCAGAATGACCTCGGTGTCCTCGCCGATTGCCGGAGAGTCCGGGTTGCCGGTTTCGGGTTTGGTCTTTTTCTTCAAAAAATCGAACATAGGGCGATTCTGCGTCACAATAAGCGGAGATACGGAAGATATGGGGGCGATGCGTGCGAACAACAGGGCAAGGCCATGTCCGCATTATAGCCGGTACGCTGCGCGGCTCGAAGCTGCCTGTCGTCGTACGTGATGGTCTGCGACCGACACCCGACCGTACCCGCGAAACCCTGTTCAATTGGCTGGCCATGAAGCTTGCCGGCCGGCGTGTGCTTGATGTTTTCGCCGGATCCGGGGCGCTCGGTTTCGAAGCGGCATCCCGCGGGGCAGCCGAAGTGGTTCTGCTGGAATATGATGCCTCCGCTGCGGCCAATCTGCGCGCCTGTCAGGAGCGGCTTCAAGTCACCGGTATGCGGATTGTGCAGACCGATGCCCTCGCCTGGCTATCTGCCAATGCCGGGGAAAAATTCGAGGGCGTATTCCTCGACCCCCCGTACGCCAGTGATTTTTGGCCGCGGCTCTGGCCTTTGCTGCTGCCGCTGCTGACCGACGGTGCCTGGGTCTATGTTGAAACGGCCAACGGAGCCGAATGCAATCTGCCGCCCGGACTGCAACCGGAAAAAAGCGGAAAAACTAGGCATTCCAAGTATTTGCTGGCGCAATGGCATAAACCGGTGAATGGCTGATACACTATCGGCGGTCACTGATTCGAGCCTTTAATGCGCCAAAATACCCACCGGACAGCGGTCTATCCCGGCACCTTCGACCCGATCACCAACGGTCATGTCGATTTGGTCGCCAGGGCGTCTCTGCTGTTCGATACGGTCATTCTGGCCGTGGCCCAGAGCCCGAACAAACAGCCGGTATTCAGCCTTGAGGAGCGCGTGGCCATGGCCGAGCATTCGCTGCGCGATTATGCCAATATCCGCGTGCTCGGATTCAACGGTCTATTGGCGCGTTTCGTCGATGAGGTCAAGGCCGGAGTGCTGTTGCGCGGTCTGCGTGCGGTTTCGGACTTCGAGTATGAATTCCAGCTGGCCAGCATGAACCGCCATCTCATTCCGGATGCCGAAACCGTTTTTCTGACGCCGTCCGAGCAGTTCAGTTTCATCTCATCATCGCTGGTGCGCGAAGTCGCGCGTTTGGGCGGCGATGTCTCCGAGTTCGTCCCAGCCAATGTGCAGTCGGCATTGGCGGCAAAATGGAAACAATCCACAACACATTAACCTGAGGGGTTCCTATGTCTCGTCAAATCATCACCGCATCCGTTCTGGTCCTGAGCCTTGCCCTGTCGGCCTGTGGCAAGAAAGAAGAAGAAAGCATAGCCGCCGCGCCGGCCGTGGTTGCGGTTCCGACCACCGATGACAGCGATGCCTGGAAACAGTATCTGAGTTCGGTCGCGGTCAAGCCGGAATACCAGGAAGTGGTCAGCGACCGCACGATTCCGTATTTCCTGCCGATGAACAGCAAGACGGCCGACAATGATCCGAAGAACCCGGAAGTATCCAGCCCCTATAGCCGTCAGATGGATGTGGTCAAGCCGGCCATCGAACGCACCGTCACCAAGGGCAATCTGCTGGTGTTCGGCTCGCCGGACAGCAAAACCATGGCCGACTTCATCGTCGAGGCCTTCACCGGTGCCGTCCCGACCGCACTGAGCGGTTCGCACGTGCTGTTCATCGGCAAATCGGAAGATGCCGAGCGCGTGAAAGCTGCCGTGGAAGCCGCCGGTGGCGGTTTTCTGTTCGAAGAAGTCCAGTAATCGGTCTTGCATTTCCGAACGCGGCTCGGCACTGCCGAGCCGCTTTGGTTTGAAGCTATGGCACTCCTGATCAACTCCCTTTGCATCAACTGCGATGTCTGTGAGCCGGCCTGTCCGAACCAGGCCATCACCCAGGGTGAAGAGATTTACATCATCCACCCCGAGCGCTGCACCGAATGCGTCGGTCATTTCGATGAACCCCAGTGCGTCGTGGTCTGTCCGGTCGAATGCATCGACAAGGATCCGGCCCATCCGGAAACCGAGCAGCAGTTGCTGCTGAAGCTTCTCCGCTTGCAGGAAGACGCCCATGAAACTCCGTAGTCTTTTGTTGCCCGCGCTGCTGGTTCCGGGACTGCTGTCGGCGAAATCCGCACCCATACCGTACCCGCAGCAGTATGCTGTGGCTTCAGCGCATCATCTGGCGACCGAAGCCGGATTGGACATACTGGCCAAGGGCGGCAACGCCTTTGATGCCGCGGTAGCCGTTTCAGCCACGCTTTCGGTGGTCGAGCCGATCAGTTCCGGGCTGGGCGGCGGCGGATTTTTTCTTCTGCACGAAGCCAAGAACGGCCGCGACCACTTCATCGATGCCCGCGAGACCGCGCCGGCCTCGGCAACACCGGAAAAGTATCTGGATGCCGCGGGCGCGCTCAATCGTGACCGCGCCACTAACGGTCCTTGGTCGGCAGGCATACCCGGTCTTCCTGCGGGCCTGGTGCATTTGGCCAAAAACTACGGCCGTCTGCCCCTGTCCGTCTCGCTGGCGCCGGCCATCCGTATTGCGCGGGAAGGGTTTCCCGTTTATGCGCGCCTCGCCAATGGATATAGCGCACGCCGCGAAGTGATGGAGCGCTATTCCGGAACCCGCGGCGTCTTTCTTGCCGACGGTACACCGCCGGTCGAAGGCGAAATGTTGCGCCAGCCCGATCTGGCGAACACGCTGGAGCAGCTTGCGGCCAAAGGCCATGACGGGTTCTACAAAGGCGAGGTCGCCGCAAAACTTGTGGCCGGTGTCAAAGCCGAAGGCGGCGAATGGCAGGCGCAGGAGCTTTCCGATTACCGTATCCGCGAACGAACGCCGATCCGCTTCGAATACGACGGTTGGCAGGTGATAACCGCGCCACCACCGTCCTCCGGCGGCATCGCACTGGCGCAGATGCTGCAGATGCTGGCGCCTTGGGACATGAAGGCCCTGACGCAGACCCAGCGCACGCATCTGGTGACCGAGGCCATGCGCCGCGCCTTCCGCGACCGCACCTTTTATCTGGGTGATCCTGATTTCGTGCAGGTGCCGCAGCGTACTCTGGCAAGTCCCGATTACGCCGCAGGCTTGCGCGCCAGCATCCATCCCGGAAAGGCGACGCCAAGCGATATGCTGTCGGGCACGCAGACGCCGCTGGAAGACGAGGACACCACCCATTTTTCCATCATAGATGCCGAGGGCAACCGGGTCGCGGGAACCCAGACGGTCAACCTGCTGTTCGGCTCCGGCTTGATTCCGCCGGGAACCGGTGTTCTGCTCAATAACGAAATGGATGATTTTGCCCTGAAGTCCGGAACGCCCAATGCCTTCGGAGTCATGGGCTATGAAGCCAATGCGCCGCAACCCGGCAAGCGCATGCTCAGTTCGATGACACCGACCTTCATGGAGTCGAAGGACCGTGTTGCCGTGCTTGGTACGCCGGGCGGCAGCCGGATCATCACCATGGTCCTGCTCGGTGTGCTCGGCTATGCCGACGGACTGGATGCGCAGTCGGTCGCGGCTTTGCCGCGATACCATCATCAGTGGCAACCGGATGCCTTATCGACCGAACGCAACGCATTGCCGGCCGATGTGGTTTCTGCGCTGCGTGCGATGGGGCATACCGTCAATACTCCGGAAGATGCGACGGACGGAAGACGCTCCAGCGACACCTGGGGCAATCTGCAGACGGTCACCTGGGATAAAGCCGCCAACCGGCTGAGCACCGGCAGCGACCCGCGCAATCCGGTCGGCCTGGGTAAAGTCGTCGATGCCGAGAAAAAGGTAAAGCCATGAAAGCCTGGTCTCTCTTGGGAAACTCACAGAAACTCGATGGCGGTGCCATGTTCGGCAATGCCCCCAAGCCGATGTGGGAACAATGGGTCGACGTCGATGCCTTGAATCGCATCGATCTGGCCTGCCGCGCACTGCTGGTCGAGGGCATCAACGGTAAACGGGTGCTTTTTGAAACGGGTGTCGGCGCTTTTTTCGAACCGAAACTGCGCGAACGCTATGGTATTCAGGAGTCCGGACATGTCCTGCTGGATGAGCTCGCCCGCATCGGTCTGAGTGATGCCGATATCGACGTGGTGGTGCTGTCGCATCTGCATTTCGATCATGCCGGCGGCCTGCTGGCGCCCTGGCAGGAGGGGCAGCCGCTACGCCTGCTGTTTCCGAATGCAGCCTTCGTAGTCGGGGCCGAACATTGGCAGCGCGCCCAGCATCCACATCCGCGCGACCGTGCCAGTTTCGTCCCTGAACTCAATGCCTTGCTGGCGGCCAGCGGCCGACTGGAACTGGTGTCCGGCGATACCACGCCGGTACTCGGCGATGCCGTGCGCTTCCACCATTCCGATGGCCACACCCCCGGTCTTCTGCTGGCTGAAATCTGTGGTCCTTCGGAGAGCGTGGTGTTCTGCGCGGACCTGATCCCCGGCCGCGCCTGGGTGCATTTGCCGATCACCATGGGCTATGACCGCAATGCCGAACTGGTCATCGATGAAAAAGCCCCGTTTCTGGCCGATATGTATGCCCGCAATGTGCAGCTGTTCTTCACCCATGATGCCGAGTTTGCGGTAGCGCGTCTGGTGCGCGATGATAAAGGCCGTTTCACCACCACTGATGCCCAGGCCGTCTGGCTGGCCCATCCCCTGTAAGGAGCAATGCCATGATTTCAATGATGTATGCCGGATTCTGCACGCTGTTGGTCATTTTCCTTGCCTTGCGCGTGGTCAAGTGGCGGCGTGACGTGATGGCGGTGTTCGCCATCATCGGTTCGATCGATTCCCAAGTCCAGTAAATCAACTATGGAAGAAAAAACCGCCTTTCGGCGGCTTTTCTCACGGGCGCATCGGCGATGAATCAGGCCGCAGCGGCCTCTTTCCGGCGCGGGCCGTTGAGTAGCGCGAAGCGGATATTTTCGATGATCAGATCCAGTTCGCCGCTGGTGATGCCGAAGTGCGGCGTGAAACGCAGCGAGTTGGTGCCGCCGTGAATGACGCCGATGCCGCGCTCGCGCATGAACTCCTCGGTGGACCCTGCGCCGTAGCATTTGAAGGCGGGATCGAGTTCACAGCTGAACAGCAGACCGGTGCCTTGGACCTTGGTGATCAACGGTGGTGGCGATGTCCATGGCGCGCGGATTGGTGGTCATGGTATTGCCGTAGGTGCCCTTGGCATAGACTTTGGCGGCGCGTGCGTTGACCGCCAGCACCGACAGCGGGTATTGACCGCCGTTGAGTGCCTTGGAATAGGTTTCCATGTCCGGCGCTTCCAGGGATTCGAAGCCCGGGTAGTCGACGATGGACAGCACGCCGTGTGCGCGTAGGCCGGCCTGGATGGAGTCAATCAAAAGGAAGGTGCCATGCGCTACGGTCAGCTCACGTGCAACCGCATAGAATTCCGGCGGCACGGCACGTCCCGGATCGCCTTCGCCCATGACGGGTTCAAGGAACATCGCTTCGATGTACCAGCCGTTGGCATCGGCATCGGCGAACGCCTGCTTGAGGCCTTCAATGGAATAGGGTTCGATGGTGATCAGCTGGTTTTCATGGTGTTTCCAGCTGGCCAGATTCTCGGCATAGGCCTTCTTCGACGAATCGGAATACAGGCAGGGCAGTTCGGTGCGTCCGTGGAAAGCGCCCTTCATGGCAATGCGTTTGACGCGTTTGCCTGCGTGGCGGCCACCCGGGTCGGTCATCAGTTTGGTGTTGGTATCGGCGATGCGGCCAGCCAAAGAAACCGATTCAGAGCCCGAGTTCAGGGTCAGGAATTTGTCATACGGACAGCCACCGCGGCGATGGCCGATTTCGGCGCGCAGGGCCTGCACCACCCGCAGCTGGGAAAGGCTTGGCGACATGATGTTGGCCATCACCTGTGGTTTGGCCATGGCATCGATGACGGACTCGGGGGTATGGCCGAAGCCGAGCATGCCGTAGCCACCGGAATCATGCAACACGCGGCCTTTGAGGGTGATGACCCAGGGGCCGCAGGCAGCAATGGCCACATAAGGGTTGATGGCATCATCGGGGTAGAAATTGACGAAGCCGGCCTGGGTGGCGTCGATCTGGACCTGCTCGTCGGCGTCAATCAGTTCCGGAAATTCCGCGGCCAAAGACGGATAGGCCTCAGCGGCACGACCGGCTGCGGTCAGCAGGTCCGGGTATTGGGCCGATAGACGCAGCAGGGTGGCGTCATCGAGGCCCTGGGTACGGACGGCGCCGGAACGGGCGCGCAACGGGGAAAGAAGATCCAGAATGCTCATGGGGTGCTCCAGCTGCTGGGCAGCATTATGCAAAACGCGATTTTATCATGCGGGTTTTCCCGCCGTAACCCCCTCTATGGGGAAATCAACGACTTAGGCTACAATAAGCGGCTGATTTGGAGCCTTATGAAGAAATCCGATTTCCACTTCGATCTGCCGCCAGAGCTGATCGC
>JAJTGG010000015.1:30806-54296 GCA_021299355.1 Lysobacteraceae bacterium | reverse complement strand
CGAGATTGGCCAGCAAGGCCAGATTGTGCTCCAGATGCTTGCCGAATCCGAAACCCGGATCGATGACCAGATTCTTCTTGGAGATGCCGGCCATTTCGCAGGCGAACATCCGCTCGGTCAGGAACTGCCGGACCTGGACCAGAACATCGTCGTAATGCACCTCCTTCTGCATGGTGCGCGGGTTGCCGGGCATATGCATCAGGCAGACGGGAACACCGAGTTCAGCCGCGGCCGCCATCGCCCCCTCATGACGCAGCGCGGCCACGTCATTGATAAACACGGCGCCGGCGGCAACCGCGGCACGCATGACCTCTGGCTTGGACGTATCGATGCTGATGGGAACGCTGCAGCGTGTGGATAGCGCTTCGATGACCGGAACGACGCGGTCAAGCTCTTCCTGCAGGGAGACCGGCGCCGCATCGGGACGCGTCGATTCGCCGCCGATGTCGAGCAGGTCGGCGCCCTGTTCTGCCAGCATCAACGCATGTGCGACGGCCGCTTGTGCGTTAACGAGCCTGCCGCCGTCGGAAAAGGAGTCCGGGGTGACATTGACGATGGCCATGATTCTCGGCACGTCAAGCCTGATTACATAGTGCCCGCATTGCAGGTTGGGAACGGTATCGAACATGAAATGCTCCTTGTTGTGCAATAGCATAGCGCATGAAAAAGCCGGAACACATTCCGGCTTTTTCAGTAAGGATTGAGTGACTCAGGTCTGCGGCATCGGACCGCCGATCGGACCAGTACTGGGCTTGTCATCCTTGTTGGTCCGGCCGGATTTGGCCCAGTCCAGCGGCGGGCCCGGAACGCGTCCTTCCATTACCGAGTCGATCTGGCTGACGTCGATGGTTTCATAGGTCAGCAGGGCATCCGCCATCATATGCAGCTTGTCGATGTTGTCCTTCAGGATCTGGGTGGTGCGCGCATAGGCACGGTCCAGAATGATACGCACGACCTCATCAATCTTCTTGGCGGTGTCATCGGAGACATGTTTGGTCTGCGAGACCGACCGGCCGAGAAATACCTCACCCTCGTCTTCGGCATAGGCAATCGGGCCAAGCTCGTCGGACAGGCCCCATTTGGTGACCATGTTGCGGGCCATCTTGGTGGCGCGTTCGATGTCGTTGGAGGCGCCGGTCGTGACCTTGTCAGCACCGAAAATGAGCTCCTCGGCGACGCGGCCGCCGTACAGCGAACACAGCTGTGATTCGATCGCGACCTTGTTGTAACTGTATTTATCGCCTTCCGGAAGGTACATGGTGACGCCGAGCGCACGACCGCGCGGAATGATAGTCACTTTGTACACCGGATCATGCTCGGGCACCATGCGGCCAACGATGGCGTGGCCGGCTTCATGATAGGCAGTGAGCTTCTTTTCATCCTCGCTCATCACCATCGAACGGCGCTCGGCACCCATCAGGATCTTGTCGCGGGCCTTGTCGAAATGCTCCATGCGCACTTCCTTGGCGTTCTCGCGGGCAGCGAACAAGGCGGCCTCGTTGACCAGATTGGCCAGATCGGCACCGGAGAAGCCCGGGGTTCCGCGCGCGATGGTCATCGGTTCGACATCTTCATTCAGCGGCACTTTGCGCATATGAACTTTCAGAATTTGTTCGCGGCCTCTCACATCCGGAAGACCGACCACGACCTGACGATCGAAGCGGCCCGGACGCAGCAATGCCGGATCCAGTACATCGGGGCGGTTGGTGGCGGCGATGACAATGACGCCCTCGCCACCTTCGAAACCGTCCATTTCCACCAGCAGCTGGTTGAGGGTCTGCTCGCGCTCGTCGTGGCCGCCACCCAGCCCAGCGCCGCGGTGCCGGCCAACGGCATCGATTTCATCGATGAAGATGATGCATGGCGCATGCTTTTTGGCGGTATCGAACATGTCGCGCACGCGCGAGGCGCCGACGCCGACGAACATCTCAACGAAATCGGAACCGGAAATGGAGAAGAACGGCACTTTGGCTTCACCGGCAATGGCGCGCGCCAGCAGGGTCTTGCCGGTACCGGGATTGCCGACCATCAGGACGCCGCGCGGAATGCGGCCGCCGAGTTTCTGGAATTTGGAAGGATCGCGCAGGAACTCGACCAGCTCGCCGACCTCTTCCTTGGCTTCATCACAGCCGGCGACGTCGGCGAAAGTGACCTTGACCTCGTTCTCACCCTGCATCTTGGCGCGGGAACGGCCGAAGCTCATCGCCCCCTTGCCGCCGCCCTGTTGCATCTGTTTGATGAAGTAGAAGGCAATACCGAAGAACAGGATGTACGGCAGGATGTTCAGGACGATGGCCCAGAACGGCGGACCGGCGGCCGGCTTGGCCTGTAAGATTTCAACCTTGCGCTTGATCAGGACGTTCACCAGGTCGCGGTCGTAAGGACCCCAGGTCTGGCCGACACTGCCGTCGCCGCGGGTGTATTTCAGTTCGGTGCGGGCACTGGAGCTGTCTTCGGAAAACTCGACTTTGGTGACCGTACCGGTATCGACCTCATCGAGGAATTTCGAATACGCCACTTCCGGCGTGTTCTTGCCGAACTCGGGGGAAAACGCATTCATGACCGCCATCATCAGAAACCCGACGACGACGAATACGATGATGTTCTTGGCCAGATCGTTCATGTTGTTCCTTCAGCGCTTGCCGGTAGCCAGCGCATAAACTTCGTTGGAACGGCGCCGCGAGGCCGCCGGTTTTCGGATGGTGAGTTTCTGATAGCGCGGGCGGAGGTCTTTGACATAAGCATCGAAACCTTCACCATGAAACAGCTTAATCAGAAAATCACCGCCTTTTTTCAGGTGGGCAGCGGCGAAGTCGCGCGCCAGTTCGGAAAGGTACATCGCACGCGCTTGATCGACGGTATCCACACCAGACATATTGGGGGCCATATCCGATAAAACAAGGTCGACCGGCTTTTCACCCACTAAGGCCTGCAACTTCGACAATACCGATTCTTCCCTGAAGTCGCCGTGAATGAATTCGACCCCGGCGATGGGGGGCATTTCGAGGACATCCAAGGCGATGACCCGGCCCTTGTCGCCCATGACCTTGCGGGCCATCTGCGACCAGCCGCCGGGAGCGGCGCCCAGATCGACGATGGTCATGCCCGGCTTGATCAGGTGGTCGCGTTCGAGCAGCTCTTCCAGCTTGTAGGCCGCACGCGAGCGCAGACCCTCGGACTGGGCCTTTTTGACATAAGGGTCGGCGAAGTGCTCTTTCAGCCAACGCTGGCTGCTTTTGCTGCGGGTAGCCATAATCGTTGTGGGCGTGGGGACGCGTTCATGATACCCTTTTATCCCCCTCACCGCATTGGGCCAAAGGTCATGACCACCCCCCTCAGCAATCCGCAGAAACGCTATCTTCGCGGGCTTGCACACGACCTGAAACCCATTATCCTGGTTGGCGCCAAGGGCCCGAGCGAGGCCTTGCTGGCCGAGCTGGATGGCGCGCTGGAACGGCATGAACTGCTGAAGGTGAAGTTCGCCGCAGACGACCGCGACACCCGGGACGCCTGGATCACGCATCTGGTCGAACAGTCGAAGGCCGATCTGGTCGCACGCATCGGCAACATCGTGGTTCTGTTCCGCCGCAGCAAAGACAAGCCCTTGATTATCCTGCCCAAGGCCTGATGCAGATTTCACTGGAAAACCCGGATTATCGTTATATCTGCCGGGGCGTCAGTGCCTCGGGAGTCCGGGTGAATGACCGGGAAATCAGCACCAGTTTTCTGCTGGGACCGAACGTGCTGGTGGAAAACTGGCTGTTGACTGATATCGGAACACCTGGCCCCGAAGCCTGGGAGGCCGTTCTGGCGCTGAAACCATCGCTTTTCATTCTCGGCACCGGTGGCACTCAGGTTTTTCCCGCGCCGAAGCACACGGCCTTCTTCCTGCAACGCGGCATCGGCTTTGAAGTGATGAACAACGCCGCCGCCGCACGGACTTTCAACATCCTTGCCCAGGAAGGCCGGAATGTAGTGGCCGGATTCCTGATTTCTCAGTGATCCACGGCGCCGCTGGCGCCATGCCCGGTCTGGGAACGGATGTACTGGGACAGAAAGCGTGCCCGCTCGGTATCGCCCGCAGCGGAATGGTCGGTAACCGAGAAAATCCAGATGCCGGCAAAAGCAAGCGCCATCGAGAACAGAGCCGGATATTCATAAGGGAAAACCGGTTCGGCGTGGCCGAGGACCTGCACCCAGACCGTCGGGCCGAGAATCATCATGGTCACGGCGGAAATCAAGCCGAGAGCGCCGCCGACCAACGCGCCGCGCGTGGTCAATTTACTCCAATACATACTCAGGAAAAGCACCGGGAAATTACAGCTGGCGGCGATGGAGAATGCCAGGCCGACCATGAAGGCGATGTTCTGCTTCTCGAACAGGATGCCGAGTAGGATGGCGACCGCGCCAAGCGCCACTGTGGTGATTTTGGACACGCGCAGCTCCGCACGCTCGTCGGCATTGCCCCGTTTGAAAACACTCGCATACAGATCGTGCGAAACCGCGGAGGCGCCCGACAATGTCAGTCCTGCGACAACGGCTAGTATGGTGGCGAAAGCCACCGCGGAAATGAAGCCCAGGAAAAGATTGCCGCCGACGGCTGCGGACAGATGCACGGCAGCCATGTTGTTCCCGCCCAGCAGTTCGCCCGAGGCGTCCTTGAATACCGGATCGGTACTGACCAGCAGAATGGCACCGAAGCCGATGATGAAGGTAAGGATGTAGAAATAACCGATGAATCCGGTGGCGTAGAACACACTCTTGCGTGCGGCCCTGGCATCGCTGACGGTGAAGAAACGCATCAGGATATGCGGCAGGCCGGCGGTGCCGAACATCAGCGCGAGGCCGAGCGAAATCGCCGACACGGGATCCTTCACCAAACCGCCGGGGCGCATGATGGCCTCGCCTTTCGGATGCACTGCAATGGCCTCGCTGAAAAGCCGGCCGATATCGAAACCGACATGGTTCATCACCATGAATGCCATGAAGCTGGCGCCGGACAGCAGCAGTACCGCCTTGATGATCTGCACCCAGGTGGTGGCCAGCATGCCGCCGAACAGGACGTAGAGCACCATCAGCATGCCGACCAGAATCACCGCTGTGCTGTAATCCAGACCGAACAGCAGCTGGATCAGCTTGCCGGCACCGACCATCTGGGCGATGAGGTACAGCGTGACCACAGCCAATGTGCCGCAGGCCGATAGACTGCGGATTTCCATCTGCTTGAGCCGGAACGAGGCGACATCGGCGAAGGTGTAACGCCCGAGATTGCGGAGCCGCTCCGCCATGAGGAACAGGATGATCGGCCAACCGACCAGAAAACCAATCGAATAAATCAGCCCGTCATAGCCGGACCCGAAAACCAGGGCGGAGATGCCCAGAAACGACGCTGCCGACATGTAGTCGCCGGCAATCGCCAGACCGTTCTGGAATCCGGTGATACGCCCGCCGGCCGCGTAATGATTGGCCACCGAAGTATTGCGCTTGGCGGCCCAATACGTAATGACCAGGGTCGCAACCACAAATCCGAGAAACATCACCACTGCAGTGACATTGGTGTTGTGTTTTGTGGCTTCCCCGGCCAGTGAATCGGAGGCGACGGCCATCGAAGCGGCAGCCGAAACGGTGAGAAAAAAGAATACCCGCAGCCCGTTCACCGTACGACCTCCTCGAGCAACTCACGGGTCAGCCGATCGAACTCGCCATTGGCGCGATGCACATAGATACCGGTCAACACGAAAGCCGAAATGATCAGACCGATACCTGCGGGAATCCCCCAAGTAACCGGAAGTTCCGGCCATATCCGGGCGCCCAGCCAATCCGGACGGAATGCCACCAAAAGAATGAAAGCGATGTAAAGCGACAGTATCACCGCGGACAGGCTCCATGCCAAACGCTCGCGGCGACGCACGAGCAGCTGGAATTTCGGGTTGGCATGGATCAATGCATGGACCGGGTCATACATAAGGCTTGCCTCGCTGGAAATCAGATCGTCAATGATGTGCCGTAGCTAGGAACGTTCGCATCCACATCGAAACGCATTTTCAGCGCCAATGCACAGGCTTTTCGGGCATCATCCTCGCCATGCACAAGCGCTACGGACGGATGTCCTGTAAATGCGCCATACCACTCCAGCAGCCCGGCCTGATCGGTATGCGCGGAAAGGCCGCCGATGGTGTGCCGGTGCGCCTTGATCTTGATGTCATCGCCGAACAGTTTGATCGAATCGATGCCATCGACCAGCAGCCGGCCGAGCGTGCCGACCGACTGGTAGCCGACGAACAGAACATGGTTCTTGGCACTGCCCAGATTATGCCGCAGATGATGGCGAATGCGGCCGCCGTTACACATGCCGGAGCCGGCAATGATGATGCATCCGCCGTTGTGCTCGTTGATGGCTTTGGAGTCTTCGACATCGGTGGTGTATTTCAGGTTGGGCAACCGGAACGGATGCGGCTTGCCATGGAACATGGCTTTGGCATCGTCGTCGAACAGTTCCTCATGGCGGTCGTAGACCTCGATGACTTTCGATGCCATCGGACTGTCCATGAAGATACGCCAGCGCCCAAGGTTCCAGTCCTCGAAGTGTTTTGCGAACCAGTACAGCAGTTCCTGGCTTCGGCCGACCGCGAATGCCGGAATCAGAATGTTGCCGCCCGCTTTCCAGGCGGTATCGAAAATTTCACCCATTTCCTGTACGGTGGCCGCACGCCCGCGGTGGAGACGGCCGCCGTACGTGGATTCCATCAGCACCAAATCGGCCTGCAGAAAGGGGTCGGGGTCGGCGAGAATGGGGGTGTTCAGAGGTCCGATATCGCCGGAAAACACCAAAGTGCGGGTTTCGCCACTCTCCTCCGCCTGGATTCGGACACTGGCCGAACCCAGGATATGTCCGGCATCCTGCAGGGTCACCGTGACGCCAGGAAACAGCGTCTCCGGCTTGCGGTAATCCAGCCTCTCGAGCTGCCGCACCACCTGGCCGACATCGTGACGGGTAAACAGCGGCTTGTGGTGGTTGTGGCCGTCCTTGTGGAATCGATTACGGCGCTCGGCATCCATCTCGGCCAGCGACGCGGCATCTTCCAGCATCACCGGCAGCAGATCGGCCGATGCGCGGTGCATGTAAATCGGGCCATGGTAGCCATACTGCGCCAGAACCGGCAGCCGCCCGCAGTGATCGATGTGCGCATGACTGAGGATCACGGCATCGATGGTTTTGACATCGAAATCAAAGGGGAGTGCGTTTTTGGCTTCTTCGATCTTACTGCCCTGGATCATGCCGCAATCCAGGAGGATGCGTTTGCCGGCGGCTTCCACCAGATGGCAGGATCCGGTAACGGCGCCGGCGGCGCCGAAGACGGTGACTTTCATGTCCTACTCCTTACATGCATGGAATCCATACTAACAAAAAAGCCGGCTCGCGCCGGCTTTGGTTTTATTTGCGGGATTCGTTGATTTCGCGCAGCACATTCGGTGCCGGAAACGCCTTATCGATGATCCACAACATATAGCGGGCATCCACCGAAATCATCCGGTTCAAGCTGGAGTCATAGACCCAGTTGGAACTGACTGACTCCCAGTTGCCATCGAAGGCCAGACCGACCAGCTCGCCCTTGCCATTCATGACCGGTGAACCGGAATTGCCGCCGGTGATGTCGAGATTCGACAGGAAATTGACCGGCAGGGTGCCCAGTTTGGTGTCGGTATAGCGCCCGTAATCCTTGGCGGCAACCAGATCCAGCACGTGCTGCGGGGCATTGAACGGCTCGTCCTTGCCGGCTTTCGCCGCCATGCCTTCGGCGGTGGTAAACGGCACATAGACGGCACCGTCCTGGGGTTTGTATCCGGTGACGTTGCCGTAGGTCAGACGCAGGCTGCTGTTGGCATCCGGATACACCGCTTCGCCACGACTGCGTTTGTAATCGATGACCGCCTGCAGATACACCGGACGGTATTTAGCATATTCACCCGTACGCGCCTTGCCGGTGTTTTCCACAGCCAACAGACTCGGATACAAGGCGACCGCCAGCTTCACGATACTGTCCTGACTGGCTTCGAAATCTCCTTTGCCGGCCCTCAACCATTTTTCGCGTTCAGCCAATTCGCCATAGCGCGTGCCCGCGTAGAGCGTATTCACGGCACGTGTGACAGACACTTGGTCAATGCCGCCCAGCCAGCCATCAAGCGCCGGATTGCGTGAGCCCGCCGGAAGCTGGATGTACTGTCCGAGCCAGTAGGTCATCAACTGCTTTTCCATGTCCGGATGGTAGCGATTTTGCAGTTCACGCACGCCACCCTCGATGCGGGCACGGTCGCGTTCCTGAAAGCCGGGGGTGCGCTCGGTATTAGGCTTGGTGTTTTCCACTGCAAGCCGGTAGAGGCCACGTGCATTGCCGAGCAGACCGAGATTGGCAATCGAACCGACAACGGTATCCCGTTCCTGCGTCGCCCGATCCTGCATGTGCAAAGCGACGAGTTTGGCATGGGCATCGCGCGCGGCTTTGCCTTTGGGGCCTTGCTTGTCGAGCCAGGCCAGAACGGCTTTTTCATCGGCACGCTTGATGGCGGCGGCACCGCTTTTGCGGAAGCCGAGCAGCTGGCCATCGTAATTCTTCAGGGTATTTTCCCAGCCGCGTACTGTATTGGCGTATTTGATTTCGATGTCCTTGTCGGTCTTGCCGGCGGCGTGCACCAGATCCCGGACATTCTTCAGGTTGCGGCTGATGTACGGGTAGGACCAGTTTTCAGTATTCTCGAATTCGACGGCGAGCGCATAGCGATTGGTGCGGCCCGGGTAACCGGCGACCATGACGAAATCCCCTTCACGCAGCGGATCGGCGGCCACGCGCAGCCAGTGCTTGTTGCGGTAGGGCACATTGTCTTTCGCAAATGCGGCCGGCTTGCCGTCTTTGCCGACGTAGGCGCGGATCAGGGTGAAATCGCCAGTATGGCGTGGCCACATCCAGTTATCGACTTCGCCGCCATAATTGCCGATGCTGCCCGGAGGCGCATACACCAGACGGACATCGCGGATTTCAATCTGCTTGAACAGGCGGTACTGCACTCCGCCGAAGAAGCTGGAGACGGTGCAGCGGAATCCTGCTTCGGCTTCGCACTCGGCCACAATGGCCTTGCTGGCATTTTCGATTGCCACCTGGCGCTGCAGACCATCCATGCCATCATTGACCACCGCGTTCATGCGCGCGGTAACATCGGAGATGGAATCCATCACGAAGATCCGGGAGTTCGGACCGGCATTGACTTCATCGGCATTGGTCGCGGCGATGAAACCGTTGCTCAGCAGATCATTCTGCGGGGTCGAGTTCAGCTGGATGCCGCCGTAGGCGCAATGATGGTTGGTGGCGACCAAACCGTTCGGGGAAATGAAGGAGGCTGTACACCCCCCCAGGCTGACCACGGCACCCATCGGCTGACCGGTCAAATCGGCGAAATCAGAGGGATTCAGGGCCAAGCCGGCCTTTTTCAGCGGTCCGGCGATTTCGCCCAGCTGCTGTGGTACCCACATGCCCTCGTCGGCCTGCACCGACACACCCGCCAACAGCATCAATGACAACAGTTTCATACGCATACCGACAAGCCTCGCTTTGGATTAAACCTCAATTATCCGACAAATCTCGGTTAAAGGGGCGTCAATTGGCGGTCCGGCGCGTATAATATCTGCCTGAACCGGGAGCCCCTTATGACCGCTATGATGAAAGCATTAGTCAAACGCCACGCCGAGAAGGGAATCTGGATGGAACAGGTTCCGGTTCCGGAGGCCGGGCCGAATGAAGTCCTGATCAAGCTTGAAAAAACCGCCATCTGCGGCACCGACCTGCATATTTACAAATGGGATGAATGGAGCCAGCGCACCATCAAACCCGGCCTGGTCATCGGCCATGAATTCGTCGGTCGCATCGCGGCCATCGGTCCGGGTGTGACCGGCTACCAGTTGGGCGATCGGGTCTCGGCCGAGGGGCATATCGTCTGCGGTCATTGCCGCAACTGCCGCGCCGGCCGCCAGCATCTGTGTCCGAACACCGTCGGCATCGGAGTCAACCGCCACGGCGCCTTCGCCGAATACATGGCGATGCCGGCTTCCAATCTCTGGCCGATTCCCGACCAGATCCCGAGCGAACTGGCTGCATTTTTCGACCCCTACGGCAATGCCGCCCACTGCGCGCTGGAATTCGACGTGATCGGCGAAGACGTTCTGATTACAGGTGCCGGCCCGATCGGCATCATCGCCGCCGGCATCTGCAAGCACATCGGGGCCCGCAACGTGGTGGTGACCGACGTCAACGATTACCGTCTGAAGCTGGCGGCGGACATGGGTGCGACCCGTGTGGTCAATGTTTCCAAGCAGAGCCTGAAGGACGTAATGGCCGAACTGCAGATGGAAGGCTTCGATGTCGGCCTTGAAATGAGCGGCGTGCCGCAGGCCTTCAATGACATGCTCGACTGCATGTACCACGGCGGCAAGGTCGCCCTGCTCGGCATTCTGCCCAAAGGCGCCGGCATTGACTGGGACCGCATCATCTTCAAGGGCCTGACCGTACAGGGCATTTACGGCCGTAAGATGTACGAAACCTGGTACAAGATGACCCAGATGGTACTGACCGGATTTCCGCTGCAGAAAGTGCTGACCCATCAGGTCCACATCGACGACTTCCAGAAGGGCTTCGACCTGATGGAAGCGGGCGTCTGCGGCAAGGTCGTCTGCAGCTGGTAATTGCCTGCGGAAATTCCATAGATAAAAAAAGGGGCGCCGAAGCGCCCCTTTTCATGCTATCTCGGCTGGAATTAGCCGCCGATCTTGACGCTCAGCACGACGGAGTCGGAAGCGTTGAAGTTCAGGTTGGTGTCGTAGTAGTTCAGGCCGAATTCGAGGGCACCGAAGGTCTTGCTGACGCCGACGTTCCAGTCGTTGTAATCACCCAAATCGGCGAAGGTGCGGCCGAAACCGGCATTCAGGCTGTACTCATTGCCCAGATCCCAGCTGTTGCCGAGGTTCACGTAGGTCACGTTTTCGCCGGTGTTGCTGTAGTCGTTGGTGTAACCGACGGTCAGGGTAGCGATATCATTCATGGCAAGCTTGGTGATCAGTTCATTGTAATCACCGTTACCGATATTCGAACCGTGGTAGGTGTAACGGGTCAGCATGAGATCAATGTTGAATTTGTCACCCAGATCGGCGTTATAACCAACGTAGGCATCCAGTTCGATATTCGGGCCACCGGTGATGTCGAAATCAACATTGGAACCCCAGGCGCCGGCATAAAAGCCGCTATCGCCGAAGGCATAATCCACGCCGGCCTGGAAGGCCATGTCTTTGCTGGATTGGGAAACGCCGCGGAACACGTAATCGGAAACGATACCGGCGTTCCAGCTGAAGTTGGATTCTTCGGCTTCTTGAGCGAAGGAAACAGCCGGGGCTGCAAGCAGAGCGCCCAAAATGGCGGCTTTCAGATTCTTTTGCATTGAGAAATCTCCAATGATTTAGTTAAACAACAAGGCGGTAAATGCCCCCTGCACACCAGTTTTAAACCAGTTAGCTGGCAATGATGTTAACGTATTTTTAGCAATTTGGGTAGCATGTTGCTGTTTATTCAACAGTATTCAAGCTCTGTTCATAATTCAACATCACGTCTAAGTTGGCAATACAATAATATAAATATATATTTCAATATGTTATGGAATTTGATGGCCATTCGGTTGTAAAATAGAGTTTCCTTTGATGAGTCTCGACCATGAACAAAAGCGCCCTTGAATTCTACCAATCCGAGCTGAATAGCATTGAAAAGCAGGGCTTGCTGAAGCAGGAGCGCATCATCACCGGCGCCCAATCCGCCGAAATCCAACTCGCCGACGGCCGGAAGGTTCTGAATTTCTGTGCCAACAACTACCTCGGCTTGGCCGACAATGCCGAAATCATCCAATCCGCCAAGGATGCCCTCGACTCACATGGCTTCGGCATGGCCTCGGTCCGCTTTATCTGCGGCACCCAGGATCTGCACAAGACCCTGGAGGCGAAGATTGCCGCGTTCTTCGGAACCGAGGACGCCATTCTTTATGCCGCCTGCTTCGATGCCAATGGCGGCCTGTTCGAACCGCTGCTCGGCGAGGACGATGCCGTCATTTCCGACGCGCTCAACCATGCTTCGATCATCGACGGTGTAAGGCTGTGCAAGGCCAAGCGCTTCCGCTATGACAACTGCGACATGGCCGGGTTGGAAGCGCAGCTGCAGGCCGCCGATGCCGCCGGCTGCCGCATCAAACTGATCACCACTGACGGCGTATTTTCGATGGACGGTTCGATTGCGCCGCTTGGCGAGCTGACCGCACTTGCGGAGAAGTACAAGGCCCTGGTGCACATCGATGAATGCCATGCCACGGGCTTTCTGGGCGCAACCGGACGGGGTTCGGCGGAAGTGCACGGGGTCATGGGTAAAATCGACATCTTTACCGGCACGCTGGGCAAATCACTCGGTGGCGCGCTGGGCGGCTTCACCACCGGACCGAAAGCGGTCATCGAACTTCTGCGCCAGCGTTCGCGGCCCTACCTTTTTTCGAATTCGCTGCCGCCGCCGGTGGTTGCCGCCGGCATCCGGGTTTTCGACATGCTGGCCGGTGCCGAGACCCTGCGCCGCAAGCTTGAGGAAAATACCCGGTTGTTCCGTGAAGAAATGACGAAAGCGGGCTTCACCATCAAACCCGGAACCCATCCGATCGTCCCGGTCATGCTTTTCGATGCGGTCCTGGCGCAGGAGTTCGCCCGCCGCCTGCTCGATGAAGGCATCTATGCCGTCGGCTTCTTCTTTCCGGTGGTGGCCAAAGGTCAGGCACGTATCCGCACGCAGATGAGCGCCGCGCACAGCCGGGAACATCTCGAACGTGCGGTTGCCGCGTTCACCAAGGTCGGTCGCGAACTAGGCGTGATTTAGTAAAGCCAGCTCATCCTCGGCCAGTTGCCGCCACTGCCCTTTCGGCAGATCGCCCAGCGGCAGGCCGCCGATGGCGGTACGGATCAGACGCAGCACACCGATGTCGAGGCCCTCCAGCAACCGCCGTATCTGACGGTTGCGGCCTTCATCAAGCACGACTTCCAGCCAGGCATGCTTATCGCCGTGGCGAATCAGGGCAATGCGTTTGGCGGAGAGGTAGCCGGTATCGGTCAGGACACCCGAACGCAGACGCCGGAGCAGCGCGTCATCGGGAATGCAGTCGATCTGAACATGATAGGTTTTGTCCGGACCGGTTTCCGGGCTGGCAATGCCCGCTGCCCAAGCCGGATCATTGCAAAACAACAGCAGGCCCTCGCTGGCCTTATCGAGCCTGCCCACCGGCGACAGCCAAGGCATGTCAGCGGGAAGACAATCATAGACCGTTGCCCGTTGGCGTTCGTCCGAGCGCG
Source organism: Lysobacteraceae bacterium (assembly GCA_021299355.1). Lineage (GTDB taxonomy): Bacteria > Pseudomonadota > Gammaproteobacteria > Xanthomonadales > Xanthomonadaceae > Arenimonas. Next base: position 40,882 of record JAJTGG010000015.1, on the reverse strand, counting down.
TTGTCACTAGACCCCGGGGCTTGTTCAGCATGATGGCCATGAACGGACGGGGTTTGGCGGCGCCTTCCCCGGTTTCGATACGGTCCAGCCCCATGCGCACCGGATACTCCGGATCCTGAATGGTTTTTCCATTGACCCGAACGACACCGGCAAGAATCTGACGGGCCGCCTCGGTTCGGGAAGCCAGGCCCATTTTCGAGAGCGCCCGGGCAAGTCCGTGGCGTTTGCCGGAGTTGGATATGCGGTTCATCCGTGTAGAATAAGTCAATCCTCAGGAGGCCGCCATGGCTGAACATTCCGCTGAAATCCGCTGGACCGCAGCCGCACATCCCGACCAGCCCGATACGTTCTCCCGCGACCACATTGTGCGGCTGGAAAACGGCCATGAATTCCAGAACTCCTCGGCGCCCGCCTACTTGGGTAATCCGGCAGCAGCCAATCCGGAAACCCTGCTGTTGGCGTCGCTGGCCTCCTGCCACATGCTGACTTTTCTCGCCATCCTCAGCAAACGGGGATATTCGGTCGCTCATTATTCCGACAGAGCGGTCGGCACACTGGGCAAGAATGCCGAAGGCCGCATGGCCATCACCCATTGCCGCTTGAATCCGGTGGTCGGATTTTACGGAGATATGCAGCCGGATGCCGCAGAGTTGCGGAAATTCCATGAAAGCGCCCACCGCAACTGCTTCATCGCCAACACCCTCAACTGCGTTGTCGAAATCACCGGGTGAACCTTCACGGCGGTATCACCGCCCCGAAACCACAATGCCGCCATGATTCTGAAATCCGACCGCACCGCGTCCATCCTCGCTTGGTTCGACAGTGAAGCCGAAAAATCCTCGCATCGGCAGGGGATTGCCTGGTTGCGGGTGCTGCCGTTCATCGCCCTGCATATTGCCTGCCTTGCCGTGTTCTGGGTGGGGTATTCAGATGCCGCCCTGATTGCGCTGGTGGTGACGTACGCCGTACGCATGTTCGCCATCACCGGGTTCTACCACCGGTATTTTTCCCATAAAACCTTCAAGACCCACCCCTGGGTCGAAACCGTCTTCGCTTTCATCGGCGCCAGCAGTTCCCAGCGGGGCGCCCTGTGGTGGGCCGCGCATCACCGCAAACATCACCGTCACTCCGATACTGAAGAAGATCTGCACAGCCCACGGCATGGTTTCTGGCAGAGCCATATGGCCTGGTTCCTCAGGCACGAAGCCTTCGCTACGGATTACACCGTCATCCAGGATTTCGCGAAACGGCCGGCACTGCGCTGGCTGAACCGTTTCGACATCGTGGCGCCATTCACCCTAGCCGTTCTGCTGTTCAGCCTCGGCACGCTGCTCGAACGCTTTGCGCCCGGACTCGGCACCACCGGCCCGCAACTCCTGGTCTGGGGGTTCGTACTCTCGACCGTGCTTCTATTCCATGTCACGGTCAGTATCAATTCCATCGCCCACGTCTGGGGAAGGCGCCGCTACGATACCGGCGATGACAGTCGCAACAACGCCCTGCTGGCACTGCTGACTTTCGGCGAAGGCTGGCACAACAATCATCACCATTACCCGAATAGCGCCCGCCAGGGTTTTTTCTGGTGGGAAATCGATCTGACCTACCTCGCACTGCGCACAATGCAGGCGCTCGGCTTGGCTTGGGATCTCAAACCTGTACCTGCCCACGTCAAACGGCTGACAACATGAAAATCGCGGTCATCGGCAGCGGCATCGCCGGTATCAGCGCGGCTTGGGGCTTATGTAGGCAGCATGAGGTCGTGCTGTTCGAGAAAGAAAGCCGTCTCGGGGGCCACACCCACACGCATGACATTGCCATGGGTGGAAGAAATTACCGCATCGACTCTGGCTTCATCGTCCATAATCCGGAAAACTATCCGCTGTTCAGCGGTTTCCTGAAGGAACTGGGCGTTCCGACCAAAGCCACCGAAATGAGTTTCGCGGTTCACAACCGCGCGCTCGGTATGTTCTATAACGCGCACGATCTGGGCGGCCTGTTCTGCCAGAAACGCAATCTGCTGTCACCGGCGTTCTGGCGCATGCTGAGTGAAATCCGCCGCTTCTATGCCGAATGCCCCGCGCTCCTGGCTTCGGATCAGGAAGGTCCGGCTTTGGGCGAGTATCTCGACGCCAACGGATACAGCGCCTACTTCATCGACAATCACCTGATTCCCATGGCAAGCGCCCTGTGGTCGTCACCCAGCCAGCGTATCCTGGACTTTCCGGCCAAATATCTGGTGGCTTTCATGGCCAACCATCATATGCTGCAGATTAGCGGCCGGCCGCTCTGGCGGGTTCTGGAAAACGGCTCCCGCAGTTACATCGAGAAGCTTTCCGGATCTTGGCCGGTGTCCGTCCACCTCAATGCGCCGGTCCAACATGTGCTCCGAAATGATGATGGCGTCACCATCACCACACCGCTCGGTACTGAACAATTCGATCAAGTCATATTCGCCTGCCACAGTGACCAGACCCTGATGATGCTGGGCGATGCCGATAACAGCGAACAGTCCATCCTCGGTATGATCCGCTATCAAGCCAACGAAACCATACTGCACTGCGATGCTTCGGTTTTGCCGCTGAACCGCCGCGCCTGGGCGGCCTGGAATGCGGACATCCCCGGTGACCCCGGGACACCATGCACGGTCAGTTACTGCATGAATATCCTGCAGGGCATCGACAGCCCCGAACCGTTCATCGTCAGCCTGAATCAGCGCAGCCAGATCGACCCGTCGAAAATTTTCGCGGTCATGCAATACCACCACCCGGTCTATGACCATGCTATGGTCCGTGCGCAGTCCCGACGCCACGAAATCCAGGGCAAGCGCCGGAGCTGGTTCTGCGGCGCCTACTGGGGCTTCGGATTCCATGAAGACGGATTCCGTAGCGGCCATGAGGTTGCCGAAGGCATTCTCGCCTTATGATCCAGGTGCAGACCGATGCGATTTACGTCGGACATATCGGTCACCGCCGTTTCACTCCGAAACCGCATGCCTTCCGCTACCGGATTTTCCAGCTCTATCTCGACATCAGTCGCATCGAACAGACGCTGAAGCCCTTCTGGTTCTGCTCTACGGATAGATTCAACTGGCTCAGCTACCGGCGTAAGGACTATTTCGGAGATTGCTCGCTGCCGCTGGATACCGCCGTTCGGCGGCATGTGCAGAATGAAAGCGGAACCGCGCATGAAGGGCCGATTTACCTACTCACCCATCTGCGGGTGTTCGGCTATGTGATCAATCCGGTCAGTTTCTATTACGGCTTTGCCCCGGACGGGAAGACCCTGCAATGGATTCTGGCGGAAATCACCAATACCCCCTGGGGCGAACGGCACAGCTATTTTCTGCCCATGCGCTCCGCGGGTACTGATGACAGCACCAGTCACTGGAATTTTCCGAAGCAGTTCCATGTCTCCCCGTTTTTGCCGATGGATCTCGACTATGACTGGCGGTTCGGTCGTCCTGATCAGCGCCTGGATGTCTACATGCGGGTCGAAAAGGCCGGCGATAAGCAATTTGACGCCACCTTGACCCTGCAACAGCGACAATTGACATACCAAAATCTGCTGCGCGAGCTCTTCTTACAGCCCTGGATGAGCGCCACGGTGGCATTCGGCATTTACTGGAATGCGCTCCGGCTCTGGCTCAAGCGTGTTCCGTTCCATCCCAATCCCAAGGCCAATCATGATCCGAACTGACCCCGATACCCTCACCAGCGGCCACCGGCTGAGCGGTATCGATGCTCTGGCACGTAGCCAGGTGCTCGCAAAACTCGGCAAACTCCGGCATGGCCATATCCAGATCGATGAGGATGGCACATGCCGGCCGTACGGCGATACAGGCCTGCCCGGTTTCGGTACGCTGGCCATCGGCGATGGTCGCTTTTACGGCAAGCTCGCCTTGGGCGGCTCGGTCGGTGCCGCTGAATCGTATATGGATGGGGACTGGCAGACGGATGATCTTGTCGGCCTGATGCGTCTCCTGATTCGTAACCGAAACCTGTTGGATGCCATGGAGGGCGGTGGCGCCCGTTTCGCCGGATGGCTGATGAAAGCCGCGCATGCCCTGCGGCGCAATACCCGCAGCGGCAGCCGGAAAAACATCGCCGCGCATTACGATCTGGGCAATGCACTGTTCGAACTGTTCCTCGATCCCAGTCTGATGTATTCCTCGGCGGTTTTCGACCGGGACGGCATGACGCTCGAACAGGCTTCCCTACGCAAACTTCAATTGATCTGCGAAAAACTGGCGCTCGGCGCCGGGGATCATTTGGTGGAAATCGGTACCGGCTGGGGCGGCATGGCGATTTATGCCGCCAAGCATACCGGATGCCGTGTCACCACCACCACGATTTCCCAGGAACAATACGATCTGGCCAAAGCACGGATCGCGGCCGAGGGCCTGCAGGACCGCATCAACCTGCTGTTCCGTGATTACCGCGACCTCGATGGCCACTACGATAAACTCGTGTCGATCGAAATGATCGAAGCCATCGGCCACCAGTATCAGGACACCTACTTCGCCAAATGCGCCAGCCTACTCAAGCCCGGTGGTAAAGCACTGATCCAGGCCATCACCATCGAAGACCACCGCTACCAGCAGGCACTCGATAGCGTCGACTTCATCAAACGCTATATCTTCCCGGGCAGCTACATTCCCTGCGTCAGCAGCATGGTCGCTTCCGCGGCACAGGCCGGTAATCTGCGCCTGCTCAATCTGCAGGATATCGGTGACAGCTACGCCAAGACCATCCATGCCTGGCGTGAGCGTTTCCTGTCCCGTGAAGCCGATGTTTTGGCGCTGGGCTATGACCGGCGTTTCCTGCGCATGTGGGATTTCTATCTGGCCTATTGCGAGGCCGGTTTCTTGGAAGAATCCATCAGCGACGTGCACTTGCTGCTGGGTAAGGAAAGATATCCCGGATGAACATGGCCAAAATGCCTGCCTGGTCATGGACCGTGCTGAACGTCCTCGGTTTCCAGGCTGTCTGGCTGGTGAGCGTCATCGGTGCCGGGCGTAGCCTCTGGTGGCCGGGTCTGGTCGTCGCGGTTCTGTTTGCAGCGCTTACGCTGGCATTCACCCCGGAACGCAACAGGGATCTGCGTACCCTGAGCATTGCACTTCCGCTGGGTTTCCTCATGGACAGCATTCTCGTGCAGTCCCAGAGCCTGCAGTTCGCCTGTCCATATCCCCTACCCGGTCTGGCACCGGTTTGGATTATGGCGCTCTGGCTGGGTTTCGCGCTGACCCTGAACCACTCGCTCCGCAGCATCTACGCCAAAGCACTGCCCACCTTCCTGTTCGGTTTGCTCGGCGGCCCGGTTGCCTATGGCATCGCCACCATGCGCTTTGAGGCGATGTCCGTCCAAGGCAGCACCCTTGAATGCGCACTCTGGATCGGTTTGGTCTGGGGCATCGGACTCAGCGTGATCCGCTGGCTTGATCTGCGCAGTACCTCCACAGAAAAAGGACAGACCGCATGAGCCTGCTTACGACCGTCGCCATCATTTTCGGATTCAGCGCCGCTGCCATGGCCTTGGTCTGGATGCTTGCTCTGAAAATCCGCAATATCGGCATCGTGGATGTGGCGTGGGCAGGCCTGATGGTGATTGCCGGTGGTTTCTGCGCGGATGTGGCCGAGGGCTCGACACTGGCACGCTTTTCTGTAGCGCTCTTTGCAGGACTGTGGGGGCTGCGCCTCTTCCTTTCCCTGCTCATCAGGGTTCGCCATGAGCCCGAAGACGGCCGCTATCAGGCCTTGCGCGCGGCCTGGAACGGCAGTCCGACGAAACTGTTCGTATTCTTCCAGGGGCAGGCGGTCATCGTGGCCCTGTTCAGTCTGCCGTTCATAGCAGCCGCGAACAATACAAACGTGTCGCTTGATTTCTGGTTTTTCGCCGCAGTAGCTGTTTTTATCCTCAGTGTTGCCGGTGAATCACTGGCGGATCGGCAACTGGCCGCGTTCCGGAATAATCCTGCGAACCGCGGTAAAACCTGCCGAAACGGATTGTGGGCCTGGTCGCGGCATCCGAATTACTTTTTCGAATGGCTGCACTGGTTTGCCTACCTGTTCCTTGCAATCGGCAGTCCGCAGTTCTGGTTGAGCCTGGTCGGGCCGGTGGTCATGCTGGCCTTCCTGTACCGCGTCAGCGGCATCCCGTGGACCGAAGCCCAGGCGCTGCGCTCGCGCGGCGATGACTACCGGCGCTATCAGAGTGAGGTCAGCGCCTTCTTTCCTCTGCCCCCGAAGCCATCCAAAAACGGAGTCTTATGAGCCTCATCGATTTCGCCGAACGCGGCCTATTGCCGGATGCGCTCATCCGCCATGGCATCCGGCAACTCTGCCGCCAACGATTGCAGGACGAGGGCATTGCCGATGCCGGAAGCGCGGACGCAAGGTTCAACCAGCTGATTGCCGAGCTGAAATCGAGTCCGATTGCCATCGAGACCCAGGCGGCCAACGAACAGCACTACGAACTTCCGACGGAGTTTTTCCAGCTTTGTCTGGGTAAACGCCTGAAATATTCATCGGCATTTTATCCCGAGGGCAACGAGTCGCTCGATGCCGCCGAGGAGCACATGCTGCGGATGTATGGCGAACGCGCGGAATTAGCCGATGGCCAGGACATCCTGGAGCTCGGTTGCGGCTGGGGTTCGCTGACGCTGTGGATGGCCGAACAGTATCCGAATGCACGCATTACCGCAGTCTCGAATTCGGCCACGCAGCGGGCCCATATCGAGGCACGCTGTTTCGAGCGCGGATTCGGCAATGTCACGGTGCTGACCCGCGACGTCAACGTGCTGGATTTCGAAAGCGACCGGTTCGACCGTTGCGTTTCGGTGGAGATGTTCGAGCACATGCGCAACTACCGCAGCCTATTGAACGGCATCAGCCGTTGGCTGAAACCGGACGGCAAGCTGTTCGTGCATATCTTCGTGCACCGCTACCTGATGTACCCATTCGAAACCGGCGGCGATGACAACTGGATGGGTCGCTACTTCTTCACCGGGGGTCTGATGCCCTCGGCCGATACCCTGCTGCATTTCGCCGAGGATCTTTCCATCGAACGGCGCTGGCTGGTTCCGGGCCGCCATTACGCCCGCACCAGCAACCAATGGCTGGAAAACCAGGATCGCAACTGCGCGCGGATTCTGGAAATCCTCTCGGAAACCTATGGCGCCGACCAGGCCGCGGTCTGGTCGCAGCGCTGGCGTATGTTCTGGATGGCATGCGCCGAGCTGTTCGCATTCAACGATGGCAATGAATGGATGGTGGCGCACTACCGCTTCACCAATAAAAAACCCGGCTAAGCCGGGTTTTTCATCTACGTTCTGGTAAAGCTCAGCCACCGCTTTTTTTGGTATCGGTTTTTGGCGGCTCGGCCGGCTTGGCCGGGACGATGCGGATGCCCTGCGCCTTCATCCAGGCATCGAAATCCTCCGGCGTCATCTTCTTGCCGTCCTGGGTCATGTTGAAACGCACCTCTTTCGGCTTCGGTGCTTCTTCCGCAGCCGCAGTTTCAACGGCCACAGGTTTCGATGCCAGCGGTTTCTTTTCATTGGAACGTTTGGCCTGTTGCTTGGCTGCCGTCGGTGCAGCAGCCGGCTTCGGCTTGGATTCAGTATTGGCTTTCTTGGCAGCGATCTCTACTTTTTTGGCGGCATCGATTGCGCGCTGCTCTTCGATTTTCGCAAGATTCGCCTGTTCCTGCGCGAGGGCTGCATTCAAATCGAGAGACGGGAGCATTGACAAGTTTTTCGGCGCATCTGTGATCAATTTACCGCCGGCAAAAGCCTGCGTAATCTGGATTGTCGAAAGTGGTCCAGAAGTTACTTTAAGGGGGTTTTTATCCAACAACATGAAGTCCGCGGATTGACCGGGCTGCAACCCAATGGACCCCGGCTGCATTGCCCCCTTCAACACCATGTAGGTATCCAATGGGAAGCGTTTTTTGGCAGCACTGTTGCTCAGAATTACATTTCCTCCAGTTTGAACCAAAACCACTGGACTGTCGGGAAACGCTTCATTCAAATCGGTCTCGGTCAATATGGGTGAGTTTCCAAAAGCGCTTGGATCGAATCCGGCGCAATAAAGACCGTCAACATCGGATGTCTTTCGACTCTTCAACGCGACAGTAAGTGCTTCAATGAGCTCTTTGGATGAAGCAGGCGCGGCATCACGCCAGCAATTCGGGGTGCTAGGTATATTCTCAGGAGTCATCGCCATCGGCATGCCGGAGGACACAATGACAGGAATGACCGTAGATCCCTGCAGATTGACCTCTACGGTTGCTTTGCCGATCAATTTGTCAGCATCGACCTTGCTACCGGCAAAGCTGATTTTCCCGTCCTTGACCGTAAATGCCTCCACGTACTGGGGCTGGTCACCGGCCATGGTCAGGATATCGCCCCCGGAATAAACCGAATCGGCGGCGTTTTCAGGTTCACGCGCACAACCCGAAAGCACCGCGACGGCAAGCAACGCCGGTAGACGGAGTTTATTCAGGGCATTGAGACTTGGAATGGACATGATCGTTTCCTTGCGTCGACAAGATTCGGGAGGCCTGTAACAGCCGGTACCCAACAATATACCGAGTCGGTCGCGTGTAAACAATAAAAAAGCCCGGCCGAAGCCGGGCTTTTTCGTGACGCTTTGAACCGCTTAGTTCTGAACGTTCAGTTCGGTACGGCGGTTGGTTTCGCTCTTACAAGCCGGCGAGGTTTGCTCGGTGGCTTCCAGCGGACGGCTTTCGCCATAACCGTTCGGACCCGCCAGACGGCCGGCATCAATGCCTTTGCTGGTCAGGTAGTCATACACGGTTTGCGAACGACGCTGCGACAGACCTTGGTTGTAGGTGTCTTTGCCGCAAAGGTCGGTGTGACCAGCGACTTCAACACGCAGTTCCGGGTACTTGGCAAGCACGGCAACGGCTTCATCAAGAATCGCGACTGCGTCAGGACGCAGGGTGGCTTTGTCGAAGTCGAAGTTCACGCCTTTCAGGTCGATGCTCAGCTTGACCGGGCAACCGTCGGCGCCGATGGTCTGACCAGCTTCCGAGTTCGGGCATTTGTCGTTGCAATCGTTGACGCCATCATTGTCACCGTCGAGGGTGTCGCAGGTCGGAGCGGCAACCACCGGAGCGGCCAGGTCACCCAGCTTCACGAGAATCGAAGCAGCGGCATACAGATCAACGAAACCGCCGATGTCACCAACAATATTGTCGTTTTCGGTGTGGCTGTCATAACGGGCACCACCTTCAACACGGAAATCAACGCGCTTGCGACGATCGGTTTCGATACCGACACCGAGCTTAGCGGCCCATTCGGCGCCTTCATACAAGCCATCGACCACATTGTGATCGGTTGCACCCAGACCACCAACGATGTAGGGATCCCATGCGCGGCCGTCTTTGGTGAAGTAGTAACGGGCGTTCAGGAAGATCGAGTTCAGATCCCAGTTCACATCCCCGTCGACCGGATTGATGTCGAGGGTCGGGCTGGCTTGATCATAGGACAGCTCCAGACCGAAGTTTTCGGACAGACGCTTGCCGATGCCGACGCCGTAAAGTTCGGAATTGGACACGCCGAGACGATCGTCGTCGGTGCCGAGAACGCCGAGGGTGCCGGAAATGTACCAGCGATCATCGAATTCCTGGGCAGCAGCAGCTTGCGAGAAGCCGACGGCGCTGAGAAGAGCAAGGCCAAGTAGATTTTTCTTCATTTTTACATCTCCATTTTACATGTGGAAAATAGCTACAAATCGATACAGGCGAGACGCCCGCAGTGTCAACGACCGTAAACCCTGTTCGAATCGTTAACGCCAAAATAACACTTTTGGGAGAAATTGCAAGCCTTTGGGGTGAAAAGTTCCATAAATTTTCACCTCATTTCACTTTGAATTTCTGAGCAGTTTCTGATACATACGGGGATAAACTTGAGACCCGCCCCCCACTGGTCAAGGGAGATTGTCTGCTGAACACCGACCGGCGGAGCCGCCGTTCAGGTTACCGAAACACCTTAAAACGGATCTGAAAACCTGTTTTCAGTCATTTTTTGACTATACTCTGGGGTATGGTTT